>JABGUA010000151.1 GCA_018646825.1 Piscirickettsiaceae bacterium | reverse complement strand
TAGAGACAGTTAATGGCTGTGATAGTTGATGTTCAACAAGTCTATTTGGGCACTGTTCCAGAGACACAATTGATACAACACTGGGCTGAATCTGCTCTGCAGAAAGTTGCTGAGGATTGTGAGTTAAGTATTCGCTTGGTTGATGAAATTGAAAGTGCTCACTTAAATGCGACTTATCGCGGTAAGACAGGTCCGACGAATGTGCTGTCATTTCCGTTTGATAGTGGTATCGAGTTAACACCGGTACTTTTAGGTGATTTGGTGATTTGTGTCCCGGTGGTTGAACGCGAGGCTGACGAGCAAACTAAGTTGCGTGAACACCATTGGGCCCATATGGTGATACATGGGTGTTTACACTTGCTAGGATATGACCATATTAACGATGCCGATGCTGTGGAAATGGAAACCTTAGAGGGTGAGATTCTGGCTTCATTAGCGATTAACAATCCTTATAAAGAACAAGGTGACGCAATATGAGTGAGGGGCAGCAAACTCGACCGAAATTGTTATCGTGGTCGCAAAGATTGAGCAAGTTATTTTTGGAGCCACAAGACCAAGAGCAATTAGTTGAGTTGATTCGCTCTGCCTCTGAGCGACACATTTTAGATGCGGAAGCGTTATCTATTGTGGAGGGGGCTTTGAGCGTAGCTCAAATGCAAGCCAGAGACATTATGATCCCGCGTTCACAAGTTGTGATGGTGTCGCGTGATGCAACGCCAGAAGCGATCCTCAAGTTGATTACTGAAACCGCACATTCTCGTTTCCCAGTTGTCGATGATGATCGTGATGATGTGATTGGTATTTTATTGGCCAAAGATGTTTTGTCGATGGTGGTGTCTGCAGGTAAATTCGAGTTCGATCTACGTGAATTGTTACGCCCTGCGGTTTTTATTCCTGAGAGTAAACGTCTTAATGTGTTGCTGAGTGAATTTAGAGTTCGGCGTAACCATATGGCGATTGTCGTAGATGAGTATGGCGGTGTAGCAGGAATGATCACCATTGAAAATGTACTTGAACAGATTGTTGGTGAAATTGAAGATGAGCATGATGTCGATATTGATGTGCCTATTTTGCAGAGAGATGAGTCGACCTATGCGATTAAAGCTTTAACTGAGCTCGAAGAATTTAATGAGCGCTTTGATGCTAATTGGAATGATGATGATTTTGATACGGTCGGTGGTTATGTGACCAATCAATTTGGTCATTTGCCAGAGCGTGGCGAGACAGTGACGATTGAGCGGTTTTCTTTTAAGGTGATTCGTTCAGATAACCGACGTTTACACTTGCTTGAAATGAAGGTGCTAGCGGATATAGAACCGACTCAAGATAGCGAATAATGATGACAATGGCCGCGGATAAAAAGCCAAGTTGGCGGGGTAACCTCACAGCGCTTTCGGCTGGCTTATTGTTACCTTTGGCTTTTTCACCTTTTGGCTATTATCCAATTGCTTTGGTGAGTTTAACGCTGCTCTTTTTGAGTTGGCATGAGGCAGATGCGCGTTCCGCAGCATTACGTGGCTTTCTATTTGGTTTGGGCTTATTTGGTGTTGGCGTGTCATGGATTTATGTGGCGATCCATGTTTTTGGTCAAGCCAGCGTGTTTTTGTCAGCGGCTTTAACAGCAGGCTTCGTCGCTTTTTTAGCCCTATATACGGCAGGCTTGGGTTGGCTGGTTAAGAGGTTGACGCAGCTATTGGCTTTTTCTAGTGCGGATTTCGTCTTGTTATTGCCTGTCGCATGGCTGGGTTTTGAGTGGTTTAAAGCTTGGTTTTTAACAGGGTTTCCCTGGTTAGAAGTTGGTGCGAGTCAAATTCATGGCCCGCTGAGCGGTTATACGCCAGTGATTGGGGCATTAGGTGTTTCATTATTAGTAGCGTTGTCGGCAGGCCTATTGGCGTGTTGCTGGGAATATAAGAAATTATCTGCTTTGTTTGCCGTTGTGTTGATTTGGATGGGTGGATATGTTTTACAAGCCGCGGACTGGACGGTTGAAAAAGATAAACCGCTAGTCGTGACAATTGTGCAAGGTAATGTGCCGCAAGGTATTAAGTGGGACAAAGAACAAATTATTAAGACCCTTGCGTTGTATCAATCAGAGACTGAGAAGCACTGGTCTAGTGATTTAGTCGTTTGGCCTGAAAATGCGATAACGGCTTTCCATCATCAAGTGAAGGATTTTTTCTTAGATCCTTTAGCTGAGACAGCGCGCGAAACCAAGACAGATATTTTGCTAGGTTTACCAATTTATGATGAGGAGACTGAGCGCTATTACAATGGCATGATGTCACTTGGCTCTGAAATAGGTTTTTATCATAAGCGCCATTTAGTGCCTTTTGGTGATTATGTGCCGTTCGAGTGGTTACGGGGCTTGATCGCTTTTTTTGATTTACCTATGTCCTCGTTTGCCATTGGCGCCGATGGTCAGCCATTGTTGACCGCAGCGGGTCAGAGAATAGGTATTTCTATTTGTTATGAAGATACGTTTTCGAATGAAGTGTTGGAAACGGTGCCGGAAGCCAGTCTGCTGGTTAACGCGACCAATAATGCTTGGTATGGCGATTCTTTTGCTCCGCATCAGCACTTACAAATTTCTCAAAATCGCGCATTGGAAACAGGGCGACCCATTATTCGCGCGACGACGAATGGTATTTCGGCTTTGATTGACCATCGAGGTGGTTTGCAAGCAACGACTGCACAGTTTGAACAGGTTGTTTTGACGGGTGAAGTCCAACCACGTGCGGGCGCGACGTTATATGTTCAATGGCAGCGATGGCCAATATTAGGATTAGCGCTGTTCATGTTGTTAGTGTGGGCGTATTATCGGCAAAATAATTCTAAATCACAGACCGGTTAATGCAGTTTTTAACAATACAACGTATTTTAGGCATTTTGTTAGGCCTGTTCAGCTTGACGCTGCTACCGCCTATAGCGGTATCGATGTTTTATCAAGATGGGTCAACGCAGGCTTTTGTTTCAGCGTTTTTTTTATTGCTGATTACTGGGCTGGTATTTTGGTTTCCTGTTCGGAGGCATCGTAAAGAACTAAAAATTCGTGATGGTTTTTTAGTGGTGGTTATGTTCTGGGTCACCTTAGGTCTGTCAGGGGCCGTTCCTTTCTTTTTAACAACCGTGCCTGAAATGTCATTTACTGATGCTGTTTTCGAGTCAGTATCTGGCTTGACTACGACCGGTGCTACGGTGTTAACAGGCTTGGATGACTTGCCCCAAGCTGTCTTGTTCTACCGGCAATTTTTGCAGTGGCTAGGCGGGATGGGGATTGTTGTTTTAGCGGTGGCAATTTTACCGTTATTGGGTGTTGGTGGTATGCAGTTGTATCGCGCTGAAACGCCTGGGCCGATGAAAGATTCTAAATTAACGCCTCGGATAACTGAGACTGCAAAAGCGCTGTGGTATATTTATTTAGCATTAACCGTGTTTTGTACCCTAGCCTATTATGTAGTTGGAATGACTTGGTTTGATGCGATTGGCCACAGTTTTTCGACGGTGGCGATTGGTGGCTTCTCGACGCATGATACGAGCATGGGCTATTTCGATAGTGCAGCTGTCGAAATGGTTGCGGTGTTTTTCATGTTGTTGGCCGGGATGAACTTCTCTTTGCATTTCCTTGCTTGGCGACATCGCTCTATTAAACACTATTGGGCAGACTCAGAGTTGCGTGCTTATTTGTTAGTGTTGGTGACGATTTCAGTCGTGACGGCAACTTACCTTTATTTTACCCATACTTTTGAGGACCCCTGGACTGCAGTGCATCAAGGTGTTTTCCAAGCCGTATCAATTGGAACGACGACAGGGTTTACTACAACAGATTATTATTTATGGCCAGGTTTTCTCCCTATCTTATTATTAATGGCGAGTTATATCGGTGGTTGTGCCGGGTCTGTTGGTGGCGGTATGAAAGTGATTCGGGTCATGCTGTTATTTAAGCAGGGCTATCGTGAGGTATTACGGCTGATTCACCCCAATGCGGTTTTCGCAATTAAGATTAATAATAAAGTTTTACCACCTAAAGTTGTCGGCGCGGTATGGGGCTTTTTAGCGCTCTATGTTTTTTGTTTTAGTTTTATGCATTTATTGTTGATGTCGACAGGCTTGGACATTGTGACCTCCTTTTCAGCAGTGACAGCGTGCTTGAACAACTTAGGCCCAGGTTTGGGTGATGTTGGTGCTAATTATGGCAGTATTAATTCTCCTTCAAAATGGGTGTTATGTATCGCAATGTTATTAGGTCGGTTAGAAATATTTACTTTGCTAGTCGTATTGACCCCGGCATTTTGGAGGCGTTAGGTAGTGCACTCGATACAGGAAAAGTGGGATAGTCGTTATTCATTGCATGACGGTAAGCGGCGTATTGCTGAGGTCTTGCAACATAATCATTATTTGTTACCGAAGCAAGGTGTTGCATTAGATCTGGCATGTGGCCTTGGTGGCAATGCCTTGATGTTGGCTGAGAAGGGTTTGCAAGTGATGGCTTGGGATATTTCCCCTGTCGCTATTGCGAGTTTAGATAAGGAAGCTAGGGAGAGAGGTCTGGCAGTAGATGCTCAAATAAGAGATGTGCTTGTTAACCCGCCTGAAGCCAATAGCTTGGATGTCTTGTTGGTGAGTTTGTTTCTGGCGCGTGAATTATGTCCTGCATTATTAGCAGCATTGAAACCGGGCGGTTTATTGTTGTATCAGACTTATTGCCAGCAGAAAGTGTCGGATATGGGCCCTAGAAGCACAGATTATTTGTTGGAAGATAATGAGTTATTACGATTGTTTCCTGGGTTGAAACTGCGCGTGTATCGAGAGGAGTCTTTATTGGGTCAGCAGGATGTAGGGATGCGTAATCAAGCATGGATGATGGCTGAGAAGCCTTTGTTGTAGTAAGGCCTGAAATAAATTTGCTGTTGTTTTAATAGATCAGTAGAATTACACGGTTCAAACAGCCCTTTTTGTCGGGCAATTTATTAGTCAAATACGATATAGAGTATAGATATGAAAACGGATATCCACCCAGAATACAATGAGATTGATGTGACATGCAGTTGCGGCAATTCATTCAAGACGCGTTCAACACGTGCGAATGCATTAACTTTAGATGTGTGTTCAGAATGTCATCCGTTTTATACGGGTAAACAAAAAATGTTAGATACGGCTGGTCGTGTTGACAAATTCCGTCAAAAATACGGAAAGTAAATACGATTTAGGCGTTGTGTCTAAGTTTATTTAAATGTATTAATTTACGATTGAGGCCGTACCTATGCGTACCCGTCGCCGATTATGCCAAAGCCTCCGCTTGTTAGTGGGGGCTTTGTTGTTTTTGAGCCTAACAGCTTGTGTTCAAAACCCTGTTAGTGGGAAAAATGACTTTGTGATGATGAGTGAGGACAGTGAGATCGGTATTGGTCGCGCTAACCACCCTAAGATCGTTGCTGAATATGGTCGTTATGAAGATGAAGCCTTGCAGCAGTATGTGCAATCTGTTGGTGACCGCCTCGCAGCTGTGAGTCACCGGAAGGGTTTGATTTATCGTTTTACGGTGCTCGATTCACCAGTGATTAATGCGTTTGCTTTACCCGGTGGCTATATCTATATCACCCGTGGCTTGATGGCGTACTTGAATTCAGAAGCGGAATTAGCGGCTGTTCTGGGTCATGAGATTGGGCATGTCACTGCAAGGCATGGTGTTAGGCAGCAGAGCGCAGCGCAAGCAGCGAATATTGGCTACACGATTGGTGCAATATTGGTCCCTGAGTTGCGGGGAGGCCTATCGCAAGATTTGTTTAATATGTTGGGTGGTGCTTTATTGAGTGGCTATGGTCGTGAACATGAGCTTGAGTCTGATGGGCTGGGCGCAGAGTATTTAGCTCGTTCTGGTTATGATCCAAAGGCAATGTTGGATGTGATTCGGGTGTTGAAGAATCAAGCTTCTTTTGCTGAAATGGAAGCGAAACGTCAAGGTAGAGAACCTCGGGCGTATCACGGTGTCTTTGCGAGCCATCCAGACAATGATACGCGTTTGCAGAGCGTGGTCGGTGCAGCAAATCAATATCGCGTACCCAACGCACAGGTTAAGCGTGATACTTATCTCGCACGTATTAACGGGATGGCCTTTGGTGACAGTGCAAAACAAGGCGTTCGCTCCGGTCAGAATTTCTATCATCTAGAGATGGGCTTTGCGGTGAAATTTCCTGAGGGATGGCAGATCAATAATCGCCCTGATCGTGTTCAATCAGTTGCTGATGGTGGAAAAGCCTTTATTGAGATGACGGCTGCAGATTTAAATCGTCGTTTATCGCCGGCGCAGTTTATGCGGCAACGGTTAGGCGTTGAAGGCTTAAAATCTGGGCAAGTACTCAAAACAAATGGGCTTGAGGGCTATACCGGTATAGTAGATGCAGAAGGCGGCGGGTTAGTGCGAATTAGTGTGCTGTACTTAGGTGATAAGGCTTATATTTTTATTGGTGGGACCAAAGACAAGCGGTTGTTTAATCAGTTTGATGCTGGCTTTTTAGCAACAGCAAAGAGTTTTCACCGATTACGCAGTGATGAGATGACTTTGGCAAGAGGACAAAAGGTTGTGATTAAGACGGTTGGTCGAGGTGATAATTATCAAGCTTGGTCAAAAAACTCACCGATTACGAATAGTCCTATGCTGCAACTTCGTCTGTTGAATGCACAATATCCTTCTGGTGAATTACGCGTTGGGCAAAAAGCAAAACTGGTGCGTTAATTAAAACAGGCCGATAAGCGGTTCAACGACGGTGCCATTTTCTTGATGGGTTGTATTGATTGCTTCGCTGTATTCCTGCGGGGCATATTCGATTCTAAAGGTTTCGTTGATTCCGCCACTACCTGCTCTTGCTAGCAGTCCGGTTTCCGGATCTATTTTGACAGTTACCATATCGTTTGGTAATTCTAGTGGTTCTTCTGGTGTACCCTCAAGTGCTGCTTGCATAAAATCTATCCACATTGGTAATGCTGCCCGTCCGCCAGTTTCATAGCGTCCAAGCGACCGAGGTGAATCAAAACCGACCCAGCTGATGGCAACGAGCTTAGGATTAAAACCATTAAACCAGGCATCGACTTGATCATTCGTTGTGCCCGTTTTACCAGCTAGATCATTGCGACCAATTCGCATGGCATCGCGGCCAGTTCCATATTTGACGACATCACGCAGTAAACTATTCATAATATAGGCATTTTGAGGGGTCATGATGCGTTGTGCTGCTGGCCGTTGGGTTTCTAATTCTTGTTTGCTCGTTGTGTTATCGGTGAGGCAGTAGGGGCAAACAGTATCGGGAACTGCTTGCATAAGTGTTGTTCCATCAGCATCTTCTATGTGTTTAATTAGATAAGGTTCAATTCGGTAACCGCCATTGGCTAAAGCAGCATAGGCTCGTGCCATATCCCAAGGTGCAGCACTACCGCTACCTAATGCGAGGGAGAGGTTACGGGGCATTTGCTCAGATTCAAAACCAAAGCGGGCAGCGTAATCTGTTGCAAATGGGGCTGTAATATCACGGAGCAGGCGAATTGAAACAAGGTTGCGGGAATGGGTGAGCGCGACTCTTAATCGAGTTGGACCATAGAATTTGCCGCTGTAGTTTGATGGCCGCCATGTATTTTCTAGGCTAGGGTCATCTAATACAACAGGTGCATCATTGATAATGCTGGCAGGGGTATAGCCTTTTTCTAATGCGGCAGAGTAGATAAAAGGCTTGAAGCTGGAGCCAGGTTGGCGGCGTGATTGAGTCACACGATTGAATTTGCTGTTATAAAATTCGAAGCCACCATTCAAGGCTGTAACGGCCCCATCTTCAGGCTCTAAAGCGATCAAGGCGCCTTCTGCTTCTGGCAGCTGCGCTAATTGCCATTCGCCTTCATTATTTTGGTAAAAATAAGTGATGTCGCCTGTTGAGAAAACATCAGCCACTTTTCTAGGTTTTTTTCCCATGCTGTTGGTACTAAGTTGTTTTCTGGCCCAAGCTACACTTTTGAATGGAATGTCTGTCAGGCCTTTGTCTTTAATATAGACGGAAGCAGCTTCTTTATTTATTTTTAGGACTAATCCTGGATGAAGTGGGCCAATATTACTATTCTCAGTTAGATGTGCTTCGTAGGTATCTTCTGTTGTTGTTTCAGGTAACTTTATTTGCTTAAGGGGGCCACGGTATCCGTGGCGGTGGTCATAGCTAATTAATGTTTTTTGTAGTGCAGTATTGGCAGCCCGCTGATGTTTAGCTCGGATCGTGGTGTAAACATTTAAACCCATATTGTATACATCATCACCATATTGTTCGGTCAGCTGTGTGCGGATAATTTCTGCGACATAAGGTGCATAAACTTCGATTTCTCGGCTATGGTAACGGGCTGTAATAGGTAAAATAGTGGCTTCATTGTAATCTTGTTCTGTTATATATCCGACTTCCCACATTCGACGTAAAACGTAGTTTCTTCTTTGTAGTGCACGCTCTGGGTTAGCAATGGGATTAAATTTTGATGGCGCTTTTGGTAGTCCAGCGATCATGGCTGCTTCAGCGATCGTGAGTTCTTGAAGGGTTTTGCCGTAGTAGACGTTGGCTGCGGCGCCAATGCCATAAGCGCGTTTACCGAGGTAAATTTTATTCAGGTACAGAGTAAGGATTTCTTCTTTGCTTAAGACTTGCTCAATTTGGATGGCTAGGATGATTTCATTGAGTTTGCGCAAGTAGGTCTTTTCCGTGCTTAAGAAAAAGTTACGGGCGAGTTGCATGGTGATTGTGCTACCACCTTGAGCTTTTTGTCCTGTCATTACTAAGCTATAAGCAGCTCTCAGTAGCCCTTGGTAATCAACGCCAGGGTGCTCGAAGAATCGATCGTCTTCTGATGCTAGAAAACCTTGGATGACTTGGAGGGGAATCGCTTCATATTGAACTGGAATGCGTCGCTTATCGCCAAATTCAGCGATTAACTTGTTCTCAGCACTAAATATTCTCAGAGGGGTTTGGAGTTGAATTTCTTTGAGCGACTCGGTGGGGGGGAGCTGTGGTGCTAATACATAATAGATACTGGCGGCAGCGATGATTGCCATGAGGAAAGCGATAAAAAGGAAGGCAAATGAGTATTTAATGTGACGTAGCATAAGGTTTTTATCATTGTTCGCTTGAAAATGGGACGTCCGATGGCTATAAGTATATCTCACGAGCTTAGTTAAAGCAGAACTAAAGAAATTTTAGTTGAAGATATTGTTTTTTATAGAGACATGCACTATAGTCTTAACAAACTACTTTAAGTTGTAGCTGTAAGTTGTAGGGTGTGACCGTATTAATTGGGAGTTAAGTTGTTGATGTTTGGACAAAAAAAAATCCTCATTGCTTGGGATTGACATTAGTTCATCAGTAGTGAAAATGCTAGAGCTTGGCCAGGTCAATGGCAAGTATAGTGTTGAATCTTATGATGTTGAGCCTCTTCCGCTCAATTCGGTTGTTGAAGGCCGTATTGATAATGTAGAGGAAGTCGCTGGTGCTATCAAGCGTGCGATAAAGAAGTCGGGTGCTAAGGCTAAAGATGCGGCTGTTGCAGTATCTGCTAATTCAGCGATTACCAAAATTATTTCATTTCCTGCGGATATGTCCGAGCGTGAAATGGAAGAGCAGATTATGTTGGAAGCGGATAACTATATTCCTTACCCTCTTGAAGAGGTC
>JABGUA010000148.1 GCA_018646825.1 Piscirickettsiaceae bacterium | reverse complement strand
TAGGCCATGATTTAGATATAGTGTCTGGCGACTGGCAGCCTCTTTGGGTTGTCGACTTCCCGATGTTCGAGTGGGATGAAAAATCAGAACGTTGGACAGCATTGCACCATCCGTTTACAGCGCCACGAGAATCAGATTTAGCTTTATTGGAGTCAAACCCAGGCCAATGTCTATCGCGTGCATACGATATGGTTCTCAACGGAACTGAGTTAGGTGGTGGTTCAATGCGTATTCACAAAGCAGATATTCAAAATAAAGTATTTGGCTTGTTGGGTATCAATGAAGAAGAAGCCAACGACAAGTTTGGTTTCTTATTAGATGCTTTAAAATATGGTTGCCCACCTCATGGTGGTTTGGCTTTCGGTCTAGATCGTTTGGCCATGCTAATGACGGGCTCTGCTTCGATTCGAGATGTGATGGCTTTTCCAAAAACACAATCAGCAAGCTGTCCGTTAACCGATGCGCCGAGTGCGGTCAATGAGAGACAATTAAAAGAGTTGAACATTCGTCTACGAAAAGCACCCGTGGTAGCGGAAAGTATTTGAAATTAAGGTGAACTATGAGCGAGCAGCAATCTAATACGCCAGCAGAACGTCGCTACGAAATACAACGCAGCGATCTGCCTTTATCTTGCCCGATGCCTTCGATGTCGGGCTGGGATGCACATCCACGCGTATTCTTAGATATTGAACAAAAGGGCGAGATCCTGTGTCCATATTGTGGTGCTTTATATGTACTTACTGATGAGAAAAAATAGAAGAAATGTCGCTAGTTCATGTCGCTGTGGCAGTGATTGTTAACGAGGACAATCAAGTGCTTATTGCATTGCGCCAATCACATCAACATCAAGGTGATTTGTGGGAGTTTCCTGGAGGCAAGGTGGAAGCAGGTGAAGCAACGGAAGTGGCACTAGTCCGTGAAATAAAAGAGGAACTAGGCCTTGAGGTAATAGATCCGGTGCCTTTAATTGAAATAAAACATGAGTACTCGGATAAATCAGTGTTGCTGGATGTTTGGTCGACGAGGCACTTTAATGGCCAACCAAAAGGTCTAGAAGGCCAAATGATAAGATGGTGCCCCATTGAATCATTAGCAGATTTTAATTTCCCCGCTGCCAATCAAACAATTATTGAAGTCATACAATCGACTAAATTATAAGGTAAAGCCATGAGCCTAGCTGAGCAAGTCCCACAAGCACTGCAATCTAAAATAGACGATATTATCGACAATGTTGCGCCATCACCATGGTTAAATAAAACGCAAAAAGCTGACTATATAGCCAAAATAAAAGCCTTACTAATTGAAAAAAATGCGGTATTGATTGCGCATTATTATGTTGACGATGATCTGCAAGCTTTAGCGGAAGCAACCGGCGGTTATGTCTCTGACTCTTTAGATATGGCCAACTTCGGGGCCCAACATAAAGCGGATAAATTAGTCGTATGTGGTGTACGGTTTATGGGTGAAACGGCCAAGATATTGAGTCCAGAAAAGACCGTGATAATGCCAACATTGGAAGCGGAGTGTTCTTTAGATTTGGGGTGTCCCATTGAAGAATTTAGTGCCTTTTGCGATCAATACCCCGATCATGAAGTGGTGGTTTATGCCAATACCAGTGTTGAGGTCAAAGCACGTGCCGACTGGATTGTTACCTCCAGTAATGCCATTCCAATTATTGAACATATACTTGCACAAGGAAAAAAAATTATCTGGGGTCCAGACCGACATTTAGGTCAATATATTAATAATAAAACAGGGGCAGAGATGGTCCTGTGGCAGGGTCATTGTGTGGTCCACGATGAGTTTAAACTACATGAACTAGAAGCCTTGATAAGCCAATATCCGGACGCCGATATTTTAGTCCACCCAGAGTCGCCAGAAGCGGTGATTGCGAAGGCTGATTTTGTTGGCTCCACGAAACAAATTATTGCTGCAGGACAAAAATCAAAAGCGGATACGTTGATTATCGCAACCGATCATGGCTTATTTTATAAAATGAGCCAAGTTGTCCCAAACAAACGCTTAATTCCGGCGCCGACAGGTGATAAAAGTGCAACGTGCAAAAGTTGTGCTCATTGTCCGTGGATGGCAATGAATACACTGATTAACCTCTATGAAGCGTTAAGAGATGAAACGAATACGATCGAAGTGGATGAGTCAGTCAGATTAAGAGCGCTAAAACCGTTAGATAAAATGCTCGATTTTTCACGTCAACAGGGTATTTTGACGGCAGGCGATGCTTAACGCGACTCAGTGATAATCAAAATGATCTAAGTCATCAGGAAAGGCTTCTTGCGTTTTGGGTCCGGTAATGCGGTGGTTGCCTTCTGCCCATTCACCTAAGTCAATTAATTTACAGCGCTCGCTGCAAAAAGGTTTCCATTCCGAGCTAGCTTCCCAGATTACATCTTTCTGGCATTGTGGGCATTGTACTGTGGTGGTCATATCAGCCTACATAGCGCAACAGCTAAGAGAAAACACAATATCATCAGCGGACTGTTGGGAACGCTGTGCTAAATCAAATTGCATAAAACGAACTGTAAATCGGTGTTTTCCACCGCTAATCTCAGGGTAATACGATACATTACGCGGAATTTGAACACGAATTAATTGATTAGGCTGGTTGCTATCTAAGCTATGTTGGTAAAAACCAGCCACGGTGGTAGCAGGAACAAAATGTGTGCTTTCTCGAATGAGATGCAAAGCCGTATTAATTGCGGAACGTACACCGGAGAACTGCTCTAACCAAGCATTAAGTTGGTCCTGTCGATCAGATTCAGAAGTATGTTGTAGCCAAAAATGGTAGCTAGGCAAGTCAAAATCACAGGTACCACCAGGAATGCTAGATCGCTGACGGATGCTATATAAAAAATTATTATCGCGTAGCGCCTGGCCAATTGCTGTCTTTTTGACATGTAAGCTATCTAGTATCTGGTCTAGTTCTGACAATAGGTCATCTAAGGCTTTTTTATCTACCCCTGGCGTGTTTTCTAAGGCGGATAAAGTGGAAATGAGTCGTTCGAGTTCTTTGATGATTTCTGACTTTAAATCACTCCGCTCAAAAACGGATAAGATTTGCAATAAACTATCAATAGCATCTCGGTTTTGTTGTTCCGAACACCCGGACAAGGCATTATCCACACGTAAGAATAGAAACTCTAGTCTTAGGAAAGTGCGTATGCGCTCATTGAGCGGTTGTTCGTAGATAATGTTATCAGTCACAGTATCAGCGTAGATTTCATCAGCAAAATGCCCATTCTCCATGACAATACACTAACTAGCAACTACCGCAGCTTGCTTAGCCAGCTGGAGGTAATGCTGGTGGAGGTTGATAATTTGGTTTTTAAGTTGATCTATACTTTGGTCATTACGGATAATATCATCAGTAAAGGCGGCCTTTTCAGCCCATGGTGATTGTTGGTCAATCATAGCCTGCGCAGTATTCACCGAAAGATCATCTCGCTTGCAAAGCCGTTGTAATTGTAGTTTTGGCGGAGCGTCAATCGCCAAAATGCGATTTAATGGATAAGCTATTTTGCTTTCGGCTAAAAGCGGAATGGCCAAAATACAATAGGCCGATTGGCTAAGCGCGCTTCGAGCAACTAACTCAGTGTGAATGACGGGGTGTAGAATGTCTTCTAATGTTTGCTTAGCGCGCGCATCTGAAAAAATAAATGCACGAAGCTGTCGACGGTTAATGCTTTGGTCTGCCAACAGAAACGAAGAACCAAATTGCGCAACAATTTTTCGGTAACAAGGCGTATCGACTTCGACCAGCTCACGCGCAATAATATCGGCATCAAAAATATCAATACCGAATTCTTTAAAGTATAGACACACGGTCGTTTTGCCACTTGCAATACCGCCTGTGAGTCCAACTCTAAACATCGTTTATGCTAGTCCTGCCCAATTTAGATATGCGGTGTTGATTGATTCTCCCCAAACCAAGGCTATCCAACCAGCGGTTGCTAGATAAGGACCAAAAGGAATTGGAATATCTGATTGGTGACGTCGAAAGAGTATTAGACTAAGACCCACAACGGCCCCTACCAGAGAGGAAAGGAGAATAATAGAGGGTAGGAATGACCAACCAAGCCAAGCGCCTAAGGCTGCCAAAAGTTTGAAGTCTCCATATCCCATGCCTTCTTTACCAGTGACTAATTTAAAAATTTGATAAACCGACCAAAGCGACAGATAACCAGCAATGGCGCCAATGACACTCGCTTCAAGTGTCGTAAATTGGCCATAGAAATTAAAACTAATTCCTAGCCATAATAAGGGTAAAGTTAGCGAATCTGGTAATAATTGGTGATCGACGTCAATAAAAGTGAGTGCGATTAAAGCCCATGTTAATAATAAAGCCCCTAAACAGGCCCAATCAAAGCCAAAGTAATAGGCAACAATTGCTGACAACAGTCCCGTTAACATTTCAATAATAGGGTAGCGAATTGATATGGGTGCACGGCAATCTCGACATTTCCCGCCTAGGAAAAGATAACTAATGACAGGGATATTCTCTATTGCAGTAATAGCGTGCTGGCAATGTGGGCATGCAGACCGAGGTTGGCTAAGTGTAAATGGCGCTGAGTTTTTATCTTCGACACCATTGAGCTCATTACATTGGGTTTGCCATTCATGCTCCATCATAATCGGAAGGCGATAGATGACCACATTTAAAAAGCTACCTACGAGTAAACCAAGAACTGCCGTAATTGAGATGAAAAAAAGTGAAGAGTTTTGTAGTAATTCAATCATGAGTAATTAGTTAATGAAATGAAAAAAGGGAGGGGTATTTTTAGCATCGACTATTTTATATTTCGTTTAATGGACATGGCAAACCAATACCATACCCTTGTGCGTAGTCAACGCCAATGTCGTAGAGAGCTGCTAGGATACCATCATTTTCGACGTATTCGGCGACGGTTTTTTTCCCCATTACTTGAGCAATATCATTAATGGATTTCACCATTGCGTAATCGATAGGATCAGAGACCAAATCTTTTACAAAACTACCATCTATTTTGATGAAGTCGACATCTAAATTCTTTAAATAACCGAAGGAGGAAACGCCACTACCAAAGTCATCAAGTGCAAAAAGGCACCCGTGCTGAGAGAGTTCTCGAATAAATTTTATGGTGCCAGATAAATTGGAAATAGCAGCTGTTTCTGTAATTTCAAAACAAATTTTATGCCCAGCTATGTTTGAGCGCGTGATTTGCGACAAGGCAAAATCTAAGAACCCTTGATCATCTAGTGAATTGCCAGATAGATTGATAGTGCAGTATTGAAAATCATCAATTTTAGCACCTAAACTCATCAGCCAGCCAAAGGCTGTTCAACCACCCACATATCTATTTTAATGGTGTGGAAACTTGGCTAAAGAATCAGTCAGACTTGTACCTGATTCAACATCGGCTTTAATGGATAAAATCATATCTTGCATGCTAGCATTTTCATGACCTTCACCAATGATTTGCATCGATTGCATTAAGGGGACACCGGAAGACGTCATTGTAGCAACCATGCGACTGAAAACAGCGATGTCGGCTGGTTTAATAGCGGGTTTCCTAGCGGCGAAAAGATCTTTAGCTTTCTTCTTGACCTTAAGAGGTGTAATACCTTGGCGGCGCAAGTCTGCCTTAACAGCACTAGCGCTAATACCAGATTGCTCGCCTTTTAAACGACGGCCTTGGCGATTAGTGCCTTGCCATTGAAAGAGTGGATCAACTTGTGGTTTGACCGCCTTACGGGTTGCTTCAGCCACACATTACTCCTTAATTACACGGTTAATTTCTTCGAGGCTAGTTAAGCCCGCTGCTACTTTTTTCAGGCCGGACTTCCTAAGATCAGCGATACCTTCAGCATCAGCTTGATCGCCTAGTTGCATAGCATTGCCGCCTTCCATGACAATTCGCCCCATAGCCTCTGACATTGGCATTACTTGATATACACCAACGCGACCTTTGTATCCTGCCGTGCAATTATCGCAGCCTACAGCTTTAAAAACTGTGACTCCTTCCTCAATCTGTTGCTGTGTATAGCCCTCTTCTAATAAAGCTTCTTGAGGAATATTATCGGGAGCTTTGCAGTTATTACATAGCTTACGTGCTAATCGTTGAGCAATAATTAAAGTAACAGCAGAAGCAATATTGAAAGGCGGCACGCCCATATTAGCTAAACGCGTTATCGTTTGCGGTGCGTCATTCGTGTGTAATGTTGATAACACCATATGACCTGTTTGAGCGGCTTTAATCGTAATTTCAGCCGTTTCTAAGTCACGAATCTCACCGACCAAAATCACATCGGGATCCTGGCGTAAGAAAGCGCGCAAAGCATCAGAGAAGTTAAGCCCAACGGTGGGGTTAACATTGACCTGATTAATACCTGGTAAGCTAATTTCAGCAGGATCTTCCGCGGTAGATATATTGCGATCATCGGTATTAAGAATATTAAGCGCCGTATAAAGTGAGACGGTCTTACCACTGCCTGTTGGACCCGTAACCAAAATCATGCCGTAAGGGTTATGCATGGTCTCCATGAAGACTTTCTTTTGTTCTGGCTCATAACCAAGCGCATCAATACCCAACTGGGCACTACTTGGGTCAAGAATACGTAATACTATTTTTTCGCCGAAGAGGGTTGGGCAAGTATTGACACGAAAATCAATGGCCTTCGTTTTGGACAGTTTTAAGCGCATGCGGCCATCTTGTGGCACACGGCGCTCAGCGATGTTGAGGCGAGACAAAACTTTTATGCGGGCAGCAATACGACCCGCGAGGGCAACAGGGGCTGTTTTACTTTCATGCAAAATGCCATCGATACGCGTTCTAACACGGTATTTTTTTTCATAAGGTTCAAAGTGGATGTCAGAAGCACCTGCTTTGATTGCTGTTGTGAGGATACCGTTAATGAAACGAACGACAGGCGTATCATCAATATTAGTATCAGTATCGTCTTTATTGGTTTCAATTTCATCTGAGCCGAGATCAATATCATCTAGTTCGGCATCACCAAAATCATCAAGCTGTTCTTCACTATTATCAACTGCTTTCTCAATAGCGGCAGCAAGTTGCTGTTCTTCAACTAGGACTGGATAAGTATTAGAGCCAGTATTGAACTGAAACTCATCTAAGCCTTGTAAATTTGTGGGGTCAGAAACAGCGACGTAGAGGCGTTTCCCACGTTGGTATAGGGGTAAGGCATTATGCTGACGAATCAGTTTTTCTGAAATTAGTTTGGTTGCGGATAATTCAATATTCATGGTGTCAATATCGAATAATGGGACACCAAATTCTTCAGAAGCGATAGTTGCAATGTGTTGACTGGAAATGATTTTATTCTCGACCAAATAACTAACAAAAGCCAAATTGGCTTATTTAGCCGCAAGTTGTCCATTTTCAGCTTCTTCCTCAGAAAGTAAACCGTCATTGACCAGACGCTGTGCCAAACCACTTAATCGAACAGATGTCGCATTTGCCATTATTTGATAGTCACCTTAATAAAGAAGCGAAATTTATAAAATCAAAGGCTTATAGCATAAAAGTTAAAGAAGAATTTCTAGTGTTGCGTGAATGGCGAATCAGAACATTAATCGCTATACTGCACAACGAATGAAGACTAGGGTGAAACAAAATGCAAACATTAAATAAAATGGCGCGGTTAGCAGCGGTGGTTTTTCTGTTGAGTATAATCAGTGCCTGCGGCCAAAAAGGCGATTTATATCTCCCTGACAGTAGCGTTTCACAAGTGAGTGCGGGATAGGAAAAGATGGATTATTTTGATTACCGGGCAAACCATTTGTTTGTTGAAGACGTTGCCCTACATGACATTGCGGAACATTACGGATCACCCACCTATGTGTATTCACGCGCGACAATAGAGCGTCATTGGAAAGCGTTTGACGATGCTTTTTCAGCTTTACCACATTGCGTCTGCTATGCCGTCAAAGCAAACTCAAATCTAGCAGTTTTAAATGTGTTGGCCAGATTAGGATCAGGATTTGACATCGTGTCAGGTGGTGAATTGGCGCGTGTTCTTGTAGCTGGTGGACGCGCAGACAAAGTGGTTTTTTCGGGTGTCGGTAAAACGACAGCGGAAATTAGCGAAGCTTTAAAAAAACAGATCCGTTGTTTCAACGTTGAATCGATTCCTGAATTAACACGGATCAACGATGTTGCTGCTGACCTCGGCTTAGTGGCACCAATATCGATACGGGTCAACCCGGATGTCGACGCACAAACGCATCCCTATATTTCAACCGGTTTGAAAGAAAATAAATTTGGTATTGCAATTGAAGATGCTGAGCAGGTCTATCTTCAAGCTAGTGGCATGTCCAATATTGTCATTAGGGGGGTGGATTGTCATATTGGCTCACAACTGACATCCGTAGATCCTTTTGTCGATGCATTAAAACGAGTATTAGCCTTAATTGATCGGCTAGCATCACTCAATATTAATTTGCATCACTTAGACATCGGCGGAGGCTTAGGAATTACTTATAAAGATGAAGTGCCGCCAACCCCAGCAGAATACGCTCAAGCATTAACAGGCTTATTAGCAGATAGAAACCTAGAAGTGTTAATGGAGCCAGGCCGGGCCATTGTCGGCAACGCGGGTGTTTTACTAACGCGGGTTGAGTATTTAAAATTAACAGAAGACCGCCACTTTGCCATTGTCGATGCTGCGATGAATGATTTATTACGGCCAGCACTATATCAATCTTGGCAGGAGATTGTACCGGTTGAGCTTGATGAGACGGGACAAGTGCAACAATACGACATTGTAGGTCCTGTTTGTGAAACGGGGGATTTTTTAGGCAAAGATCGCGCATTAGTAATTAAACAAGGTGATTTACTGGCAATTAAGTCTGCTGGCGCTTACGGGTTTACGATGAGCTCAAATTACAACTCTAGACCAAGATCAGCAGAAATTATGGTCGATGGCGACACAATACATTGCATTCGTGAGCGTGAAAGCGTTGAATCCCTTTACATGGGTGAGCGGGTCTTACCAGAATGAACACGAGTCTATCATTTAGTAAAATGCATGGTTTAGGCAATGATTTTGTCATCGTTGATACCATTAGCCAACCTTGCCCAGAGCTGACAGTAGCCCAGAGGCAGTTTATAGCCGATCGCCAAAGGGGGATTGGATGTGATCAATTATTACTGGTAGAGCAAACGACGCAACAAGGTGTCGATTTTAAATATCGTATATTTAACGCTGATGGTGGTGAGGTGAGCCAATGTGGTAATGGAGCGCGTTGCTTTGCACGATTTGTCTATGAAAAAGGGTTGACCGCTAACAGAGAAATAACCGTTGAAACAGCATCTGACATCATTAATTTGTCTTTTAAAGATGAGGGTGAAATAGTAACTGTTGATATGGGAGTGCCGGAATTCAGACCCGAACAAGTACCCTTCGACACGGAACATCAAGCAGGATTGTATCCACTCGTATTAGACAATGAGCAAATATTAACCCTTGGTGTGTTATCAATGGGCAATCCGCATGCAGTTTACATCGTTGATAATGTTGATACCGCGGATGTGAAAAATCTAGGGCCCTTAATAGAAGGTCACAGGCAGTTTCCTGAACGTGTTAATGCCGGTTTTATGCAAATTATAAATAAAAATGAAATAAGACTTCGCGTATACGAGCGAGGTGCAGGAGAAACTCAAGCCTGTGGTTCTGGTGCATGTGCGGCGGTTGTCAGTGGCATTCAACGGGGCCTTTTGTCTAGTGAAGTGAAAGTACATCTAACAGGGGGAGAACTTGATATAGTGTGGCAAGGACAACAGTCGCCAGTATGGATGACCGGATCAGCAACACATGTTTTTGATGGGGAAATCGCATGGGCGACGATAAACAAGCTATAACTGCACAACAGGTGAGTGACTATTTGGCCGCGCATCCAGACTTTTTTGAACACAACACTGAGATATTAGAAGTTTTAGAATTGTCTTCTGCACCTGAGGGTACAATTTCTTTGGCTCAACGCCAGACAGCACGGTTAAATGCCAAAAATAGTCAGTTACAAGAACAATTACAAACCTTGATCGATAACGCCCGGCAGAATATGGACTTGCAGGCCAGAGTCCATGAACTGTGTTTACAATTGATGGATGCACATGATCTAACCACCTTACTACCTGGCTTATTTGTCACACTAAAGCAGCAGTTCAGTGCTGATGAAGTGGCCTTAAGATTGTTTTATGGTGAATCAGAACATGTTTTACCTCTCAATGAAGAAAATATTAGCCAGCTTCATATTGATGACAATAGTCTAAAAATATTTGACAAGGTGCTCGGAAAACATAAGCCAGTCTGTGGTCGTTTATCAAATGCCCAAAAAACGCTCTTATTCCCGACATCACATGAGAAGGTCGCTTCGATTGCCTGTTTGCCGATAGGGCACGAACCATGTGGCGGTTTGCTGGCAATAGCGAGTTATGAGCAAAACCGTTTTGATTCTAATATGGCGACGGATTACTTGTCCTTTCTGGGCGAAGTGCTAATGCGTTTACTTCGAACACATTATCACCTTACACATGACCAATGAGCTAATACCTGAGATTCAACATTTTATACTGCATCTAGAGCAGGAGCGGCGAATGTCCCCGCATACTGTTTCGAGCTATCAACGTGATCTAAAACGCTGCGTCAAATTCATGGCAGGGCAAGAATTAAAACGATGGACTGAGTTAAAAGCAAAACATATTCGCCAATTTATTGCTCAGCTAAATAGGGAACAGCTTTCAGCCCGCTCGATTCAACGTTCCCTATCTTCAGTACGAAGCCTTTTTCGTTATCTAATACGTGAAGGCGTCGCTAGCGAGAACCCAGCTCAAGCAGTGCAAGCACCCAAAGCCCAGAAACGGTTACCATCAACTTTAGACGTAGATCAAGTGTCGGGATTTCTTGATCATGTAAATCAGGATACATTCATCAACTGCCGTGATCGTGCCATGATGGAATTATTTTATTCTTCAGGGTTACGTTTAGCAGAACTGGCACGGTTAAATTGTCGTGACATTGATTTGGCAGACAAACTGGTTTACGTCACAGGTAAAGGTGACAAAGAAAGAGTGGTACCTGTTGGTGGGAAAGCGATTGAAGCCATCAGAATTTGGTTACAACGCCGGGATGAAAGCGGTTTGTTTAACCAGGCGGCGCTCTTTGTATCAAAACGAGGCGGTCGATTGGGCGTTCGTTCGATTCAACAACGAGTGCATTACTGGGGTAAACAACAAGGCATATCAGATCATGTACATCCCCACCGTCTGCGACATGCTTTTGCATCACATATGCTAGAGGCCAGTGGTGATTTAAGAGCTGTGCAAGAGTTGTTAGGCCATGCTGATATTTCAACAACGCAAGTCTATACACATGTTGATTTTCAGCATTTAGCCAAGGTATACGATACTGCGCATCCACGTGCAAAAAATAAATAAATCGAATCAGCTAATCGGATTAACAGGCTGAAACCACACGTAATAGAGTGGGGAAAAGGGATGTTAAGATGAAAGTATTATTAGCAGAGGATTCGCGCTCTAATCAAATGTTGATACTGGCCTATGTGGAAGATGTTGGCCACGAGGTTATTACCGTAGACAATGGTCAACAGGCTGTGGACGCCTTTATCCAAGAGCAGCCGGATCTCGTTATTCTTGATGTGACGATGCCAGTGAAAGATGGAATTCAAGCAGCATTAGAGATTCGAAGATTGACACTCAACGATGACAATTGGGTGCCCATTATTTTTCTTTCAGGCATGTCGAGTGCCGATGACATAGCACGTGGCATTAATGCTGGCGGGGACGATTACCTTATTAAACCTGTAGATGCCGTCGTGCTAGGCGCTAAGTTATTAGCGATGCAACGTATTGCTAAAATGCGTCAGCAATTACATAAAGCCAATCGCCGACTCAAAATGATGTCTGTTAGAGATGGCTTAACAGGCTTGGCTAACCGGGCTCATTTTGATGAGGTTTTGCAAAAAGAGATGTATCGTGCGATGCGGACCGAAACCCCCTTATCCCTAATTATTGCAGATATCGATTATTTCAAGCCTTATAATGATAATTATGGCCATCAAGCAGGTGATAATTGTTTGAAAATTGTAAGTGAAGTGATGATGAATACCATCAAACGACCGGGTGATTTAACGGCAAGATACGGTGGTGAGGAGTTTGCGTTTGTATTGCCTGAGACGCGCATCGAGAATGCGGCGGGTTTGGCCGAAGCCGTTAGAAAGGCCGTTGATGGATTAGCAATCGAACATGCACACTCGTCGGTTGCTACAAATGTGACATTGAGTTGTGGTATTGCCAGTATCGAACCGCATAAAGACCAAGACTGTGATGTTTTGATTCATGATCTCATAGAAACAGCGGACATCAACTTATATAAAGCGAAAAAGCAAGGACGCAATAAAGTGGCAATGACGCAAGTTTCGTTTTCGAATTAGTGGGCAACTTCCCAATTTATACCGGTGCCAATACCAACTTCAAGTGGGACGTTTAATTCAGCAGCGTTGATCATATAATTTTCAATGATTGCTTTCGCAGTATTGAGCTGTTCTGAAGGCACTTCAAATACTAATTCATCGTGGACTTGCATGATCATACGGATGTCGGCGTTTTCCGTTTCGAGCCAGTGCTGAATATCAATCATCGCACGCTTAATGATATCTGCGGCAGTACCCTGCATTGGGGCATTAATTGCCGTTCTTTCAGCGTACTGGCGACGCATACCGTTACTGGCATTGATTTCAGGTAAATACAGTCGGCGGCCGAATAAGGTTTCAACATAGCCATCCTGTTTTGCCTGATCTCTGGTGTTATTCATATAGTCTTTCACGCCAGGGTAGCGCTCGAAATAGACATTCATATAATCTGCAGCCTGTCCACGATCGATCCCCAGCTGTTTGGATAAGCCATGCGCGGACATGCCGTAAATTAAACCAAAATTAATCGCTTTAGCACTGCGACGCTGATCATCGCTAACGTCTTCTATACTGACATTGAAAATTTCTGATGCGGTATGGCGATGAATATCTTCTCCTGCAGCAAAAGCGGATAATAAACTCGCGTCTTTTGATAAGTGGGCCATGATTCGCAATTCAATTTGGGAATAATCGGCAGCAAGAATGATATAACCCTCAGGGGCAACGAAAGCTTCTCGAATTTTTCGGCCCTCTTCACTGCGAATTGGGATGTTTTGTAAGTTCGGATCAGACGAGGACAAACGGCCGGTTGCCGTCACTGCTTGATGGTATGAGGTATGAACACGGCCAGTTGATTTATTAACTTGTTCAGGTAAGCGGTCGGTATAGGTTGACTTTAGTTTACTCAAACTACGATAAGCCATAATTACCTGAGGCAATTCATAACCGTCATCAGCTAAGTCTTGCAGCACAGATTCAGCGGTTGAAGGCTGGCCTTTCGGAGTCTTTTTCAAGATAGGTAATTCTAACTTGTCATACAAAATGGTACCCAGTTGTTTAGGTGAGCCTAAATTAAACGTCTCTTCAGCAATGACATAAGCTTGTTGTTCGGCTTCATTAATTTTATGTGCCAAATGGTCGCTTTGTTGTTGCAACATCCAGATATCAATATTGACGCCATTACGTTCCAAAGTATTAATAACAGGGAGCAAAGGCATTTCAAGTGTCTGGTAGACAGACAGTAAGCTGGGAATAGCCCCTAATTGTGGCCACAGCATTTGGTGAAGTTGTAAGGTAATATCAGCATCTTCTGCCGCATAAGGGCCGGCTTGTTCAAGATCGATCTGATTAAATGTCAGCTGCTTTTTGCCTTTACCAGCAATATCTTCAAAGTGAATTGTCGTCCGGTTGAGGTGTTTTTCTGCCAATGAATCCATATCGTGACGCGATGCTGTGCTATCTAATACATAAGATTGCAACATGGTGTCGTGTTCGATACCTTGCAAATCGACGCCATGATTGAGCAAGATATGGCGGTCATACTTTAGATTCTGACCGACTTTATGGTGTTGCGGATCTTCTAATAGTGGCTTAAATAAGGCTAAGACAGTATCGAAATCGAGTTGATCCGGCGCGCCAATATAGTCATGTGCTAATGGCAAATAAGCGGCTGTTCCCGCCTCAATTGCAAATGATAAACCAACTAATCGCGCATCTAAATAATTGAGGCTGGTGGTTTCGGTATCAAAAGCAAACAGCGGCGCGTCTTTTAATGCTTTTAACCAATATTGCAGGCGATCTTCGGTTAGGATAGTTTCGTAATTTTTTCCAATGTCTGCTGGTGGTATAGTGACTGGCGATGGGGTAGCGGCGACAGGAGTGTTACTTTGTCGAACTAGCTCTGCCGTCCATGATTTAAACTCCATGCCTTTGAACAAAGCCAACAATTCATCGTGCTGAACATCTTGTGCAATAAGACTGGTTGGCGTGTCACCATCGAGGTCAACATCTAATTTAATTGTTGCTAGCTCATAAGATAAAGGGAGAGCCAGTGCGGTGTCGCGCAGTTTTTCTCCTAATTTA
>JABGUA010000147.1 GCA_018646825.1 Piscirickettsiaceae bacterium | reverse complement strand
TTTGTCTCTAGCCAAGCGTTGGTCAATGCTGAATACGATCAATTATTTGCTATGTCATCGAATCATTAACAGCATGGGAGCCTTACTTGAAACAATGGAAGTGGCTTTACCATCCACAGCCGTTGTTATAGCAGAAGAATAACTAAAACAGCGGAAAACACATAAAAGCCGTGGCAATTGTCACGGCTTTTTTATTGGGAAAATGAGAAATAGGTCACGAACTTTTCTTGTTTTTAGACGGTCGTGATATGATTGTCGCTTGCTAATAAGAGGCAGTTTTAGAGAATTTCATGAGTAAAGAATCCTCGTATAGTTACGAACAACTTCTAGAGTGCGGTCATGGCCAGATGTTCGGCCCAGGCAATGCTCAATTACCAACCCCAAATATGCTAATGATGAACCGCATTACTCGCATCGCCAACACAGGTGGTGAATACGGTAAAGGTGAAATCATTGCTGAATTAGACATCACACCGGACTTATGGTTTTTTGATTGTCATTTTCCTGGAGACCCCGTTATGCCGGGTTGTCTCGGGCTTGATGCAATGTGGCAACTCGTCGGGTTTTTCCTAGCATGGGATGGTAATCCCGGACGTGGTAGGGCATTAGGTGCCGGAGAAGTGAAGTTTACGGGTCAAATTTTGCCAACGGCAAAAAAAGTGACCTACAAACTGGATCTAAAGCGGGTTATCGCCAGAAAATTAGTCTTGGCAATTGCTGATGGCTCAGTATCGGTCGATGGACGTGAGATTTATACAGCCAAAGACCTCCGTGTTGGTCTATTTACTTCTACAGAAGATTTTTAGGAAGCAGGTATGAAACGTGTCGTTGTTACAGGGTTAGGTATTACATCATGTCTAGGCTTAGATGCCGAGTCGGTGACAGAATCACTTCGAACAGGTCGTTCGGGTATTAAGTTTAAGCAAGAATATGCGGATATGGGCTTTCGCAGTCATGTCGCAGGGTCAGTTGATATTGATTTTAAAGAATACATCGATCGCAAGGTGTTGCGCTTTATGGGTGATGCTGCAGCATATGCCTATATTTCCATGGAGCAAGCAATTTCCGATGCTGGTTTAACAGAAGATCAAGTATCGAACCCACGGACCGGTCTTGTTATGGGCTCAGGCGGCGCATCCTCATCAAACCAAGTCGAAGCTGCCGATATCCTGCGGAATAAAGGTTTACGTCGTGTCGGGCCATACCGAGTGACACAAGTGATGGGCAGTACAACTTCTGCTTGTCTTGCGACACCGTTTAAAATTAAAGGCGTTAATTATTCGATGTCATCAGCCTGCGCTACCAGTGCTCATTGTATTGGCAATGCGATGGAACAAATTCAATTAGGCAAGCAAGATATTGTCTTTGCGGGTGGCGCAGAAGAAGAGCATTGGACAATGAGTTCTTTGTTTGATGCTATGGGCGCATTATCTACAAAATATAATGACACACCAGATAAGGCCTCTCGCGCATATGATGCAGATAGGGATGGTTTTGTTATTGCTGGTGGTGGTGGTGTACTGGTATTAGAAGAATATGAACATGCTAAAGCGCGTGGTGCAAAAATTTATGCAGAATTGACTGGCTACGGCGCAACGTCTGATGGTTATGATATGGTTGCTCCTTCAGGTGAAGGCGCTATCCGCTGTATGGAACAAGCAACAGCAACAGTGAAAGCACCAATTGACTACATCAATGCACATGGTACTAGTACCCCCGTAGGTGATCTAGCCGAATTAGGTGCAATCAAAAAAGCATTTGGTAGTGAGGTGCCTATCGTAGGCTCTACCAAATCTTTATCAGGTCATTCCTTGGGTGCTGCTGGTGTGCAAGAAGCAATCTATAGCTTATTAATGATGAAAAATGATTTCATTGCAGCATCAGCAAATATTGATAATTTAGATCCCGAAGCGTCGGGCATACCTATTATTCGCGAGCGCAAAGACAATGCAGGATTAAAAACCATAATGTCGAATAGTTTTGGTTTCGGTGGGACCAATGCCTGCTTAGTATTTGAGAAATGTGATAATTAGTTAGTAATTAAGTTTTAAAAATAAAAAAGGCCATCATTGATGGCCTTTTTTATTTAGTTTAAATCGTCATCAGTGACAGGACCATGTTTGCCGGAAAGTGAAGCTTGTATCAAGCTAATAAGCTTTGCTTTTTTATCAGGGTCATCTAAATGCTTAGAGCTAAAAGTGATGCCATATTGTTTCGCATATTGTTGAACTAACATCACTAAAACAGTTTCATCTTCCACAAAAGTCTCCAAACAAGCTTAAAAGCTCGCTATTATAAACGTCTTCATCGGATAAAGAACGCAATATGAAGTTACATTACCGCATTATAGGAGAAGGAGCACCGCTGATTATTCTGCATGGGCTCTTTGGGTCATCAGATAATTGGCGGACGATGGCGAAACAATTGTCTAGCAATAGACAAGTAATCACTGTTGATTTAAGGAATCATGGCCAATCACCACAGAGTGATTTGATGAGTTATCAGCTTATGGCAGATGATGTGGCTGAATTGATTCGTGATCTAGATTTAAATAAAGTTGAGGTGATAGGACATTCAATTGGCGGTAAAGTCGCGATGATGTTAGCAGCAAATTATGCTGAATATATTAATAAGCTGATTGTGATTGACATAGCACCTAAAAGCTATCCAGACCGACATAGCAATATTTTTGAAGCTTTATTGGACTTGGATCTAAGCGTAATGACAAAGCGTGCTGACGCCGACAAAGCTTTATCGGTTAAGATAAAAAATAAAGCCATTAGACAGTTTTTGTTAATGAACATAGTATTAGAGGAGGGGGTACTTAAATGGCAGTTGAATTTGCCGGTATTATCCGAAAAGTATCCAGAGTTGATAAAAGGAGTTTGCGAAGATCAAATTATTAAGCATCGTAGCCTTTTTTTACGAGGCAGCTTATCTGACTATATTGAAGACGATGACGTAATTCGGGTGAAACAACAATTTCCTAACGCCACAATTGCAACAATTGAACAGGCTGGGCACTGGATTCATGCCGAGAAACCAGATTTATTTATAGCGACAGTACAGCAGTTTTTAAACAATGATTAAACCAGAACTCTTAAACAAGCTAGTCAGGTTTCGACAAGAACGCGATTGGGAGCAATTTCATTCGCCGAAAGAACTGGCGATATCAATATCAATAGAAGCTGCTGAATTATTAGAATGGTTTCAATGGAAAAGTCAGGATCAAATAGCACAAAACTTACAAACAGCCAAGCGTGAGGACTTAGAAGACGAGATTGCTGATGTCGCCATTTATCTCAGTTACTTGTGTCATGACCTAGATATTGATATTAATAAAATTATTGAACAAAAGTACAAAAAAAATGGGGAAAAATACCCACTTGAGAAGGTGAAAGGGCGTAATGATAAATACACGGATTACACCTAGTTCTACCCGTGAGTGCAAAAGAAACAACAACTCGTTATAGTACTCACCTTATCCACACCATTAATCAATACAGAAGAGTCGTCTAATTATGAATGCCATTGTCTTTCTAATTCAATGTTCTGATCAAAAAGGGCTGTTAGCTGGGATCACTGGCTTCTTCTCTCAACGTGAATACAATATTTTACATTGCCAACAATATACCGATGTAGTGGAAGGTAATTATTTCATGCGGGTAAAATTGGAAGATGGTGGGCAGTTAGGCCGAGCTGACTTAGAACAACAATTTAACGATTATGCTAGCAGCTTAGGACTCAACTGGTCAGTACGTTATTCTGACAAACCTTATCGTGTTGCTTTATTAGTCACAAAGGCTTCACATTGTCCTTATGATCTGCTCTTGCGTGAGCTTGAGGGCGAACTGAGTTGCGATATTTCAGTGATTATTGGTAATCATATTGATTTAGAAAAGATGGCTAAACAGTTTGATAAGCCTTTCTATCACTTACCGATAACGAAAGAAACAAAGGTACAGCAAGAAGCACAGATTAAAGCATTATTAGCTGAGTATCAGATTGACCTAGTGGTGATGGCGCGTTATATGCAGATCCTATCCGAACAATTCGTCGAAGAATTTGCTGGTCGTGTGATCAATATTCATCATGGTTTCTTACCTGCTTTCCAAGGTGCTAAACCTTACCATCAAGCCTACGACCGGGGTGTTAAAATCATAGGTGCGACATCACATTACGCCACAGCTGATTTAGACGAGGGGCCCATTATTGAACAAGATATTCAGCGTGTTAAGCATGATAATAACCCTGAAGACCTTGTCATGATAGGTAAGGATATCGAGCGACTTGTTTTAGCACGTGCCGTTAAAGCACACATTGAGCATCGTATTATTATTTCAGGCAGGCGGACAATCGTGTTTTCTGAAGGTGTTTAACAGAGCAGCAAG
>JABGUA010000205.1 GCA_018646825.1 Piscirickettsiaceae bacterium | reverse complement strand
TTCCTCACCCAAAACCATCATGATAATGGCCGTCTTTTGAGTTTTGGTTAACGCCTGAAACTCGTCTTCCTTTTTTAGGTCAACATCGCGTTCTAGTTTTTTCTTATCAGCCATAGTGCTTTCTCGTCTTTAACTCACTGTCGCAGCTATTCTAGCGTACCTTAAAGGTCTTGCTTTACCCAATTACTCATGACCCCGGCAACTCGTTTGGAGTCTTCGGTAACTAGCATACGCATGAGCGCGACTTTATCATCATAACTGTTGGCCGTATCCAACATATCCATGGATACGGAAGATTTCTTCGGCCGCATTCTTGCTTTCATATCTTCTAAGCTTTCACCATCAATCAAAGCTTCCTCTGATGCCTGAACAATAGGTTGGCCATCTGGGCCCAACTCTATAGCTTCATCGGAAGCGTCTGTGGCAAGTTCAGTGGTCACAAGGCGCTTAATAGCTGGCCTAAGCACAACTAAAATAAACACCAGCGCCAGTATAGCAATCAATAATTGACGCACCAAATCCTGCGCCCAGTTTTGTTCCCACAAGGGAGTTTCTGGAATGACCGCCTCAATCTGAAAAGCCATACCGAGGACAGTCACGTTATCTCCACGCTGGTCATCAAAGCCGACTGCGGTTTTAACCAAGCTTTGAAAACGTTCAACCTGATCTGCCGTCAGTGGCTGACGCACCTGCTCACCCTCATTATTGATTACAAGAGGCTCGTCGATGACAACTGAGATACTCAGGCGTTTTAGCTCTCCCGTAGCAAGTTTGGTGTGCTGAATAGTGCGATCAATTTCGTAATTTCGGGTGCGATTAAGAGGACCAGCAACTTCAGTTTCTCCGGATGTATCGCCTAAATCAATTGAAGTGTCTTGATTCTCTTGCATCACAGGGTCTAGAGGGGGTTCATTCGATAAAGCACCTGGAACACCTTCGCCTGACACATCCTCTTTTTGACTGCCTGATCGAGAGAGTTGTTCACTACGAATGGCGATG
The DNA here is from genome assembly GCA_018646825.1 of Piscirickettsiaceae bacterium. Lineage (GTDB taxonomy): Bacteria > Pseudomonadota > Gammaproteobacteria > Nitrosococcales > Methylophagaceae. The sequence goes on along the minus strand of JABGUA010000205.1, from coordinate 1,419 downwards.
GTGTCTGGGTTATAATTTTCTTGAGTCATTTCTTGCACCGTAAAGTCCATGTCAGCATTCACTTCAGCCCGTAACTTATTGGCGCCAACCAACGGCCCTAATAAAGATTGAATTCGTTGTTGGTACATTTTTTCTAATTTATTGCGATAACTGAGTTGCTTATCACTCATGCCTAAGCCACTTAAATCTTGGTCATTGGCCAACAAATTACCAAACTGATCGACCACAGAAACGTTGGCAGCTTCTAGATAAGGCACACTAGAGGCCACCATGTGCACCACAGCCTGAGCTTGAGATTCAGATAATCTCCGCCCTTGGGCAAGGGTTAGAATAACCGATGCAGTGGGCTCAACTCGGTTACGGACAAATACTGACTGTTTAGGAACCGCAAGATGCACTCGCGCCGTCTGCACCGCCTGAATGCTGCTAATTGAATTGCCTAACTCTTCTTCAATGGCTAATTGATAACGTTTTTGTTCAATAAATTGGCTCGTACCCATAGACTGCTGGTCACGAATCATGGCAAATCCGTCTGTTGATGTGGCTGGAATACCTTGACTAGCTAGTACCATCTTCGCCTGATGATATAAATCTGCGGGCACACTCACTGAACCTGTGGCGGCATCAATTTCAACTGTCAAACCAGCTTTTTGCAAACTTTCAAAGGCTGCTGCCTGATCAACGCCACTCATGCCTGGAAACAAAGGCCGATAGCTGGCCTTATTTAATGACATGTAAACCATAACCATCACCAACAAAGCAAATACTGTCACCGCTAAGGGTAAGGTGCGTCTTACGGCAGGCTGTGCCAAAAATTCAGACCATATACCTTGAGGCACAGTTTGCTCTGGGCTCACTGCATCTGATGGTAATGCTGCTTGATTCATCGTTGTCTCTGCCATGGGATTATCCTAAAACTTCGTCGTTATGGTTATTATTGGGGGCTTAAACTGGCATCTTTATAATGTCTTGATAGGCCGACAACACTTTGTTTCTTACTTGCAAGGTCGCTTGGTATGCCATAGACGATTTTTGCATACTCAACATCACCTCTGCTAACGGGATATCCGCTCCACGATCATAGGCTTCAGCCATGTTCTTAGCTGTCATTTGAGTTTCATTAACCGACTTAAGGCTTGACGATAAGGCTTCACCAAAGCTAGAAGCACCTTCAGTTTGATTGCCGCCGTTAAGGCCTGGCGCTTGTGTTTGAGATTGACTGGCCATGATGCGCATTTGATTGATCATGCCCTGCATTGAGTTTGCACTATTTACATTCATAATTTATTACTCTTTAAGTAGGGATGGCCATACCAAGATCTTTCATCTTAGCAAGCTTATAACGAAGGGTTCGAGGGCTAATGCCCAGTTCAATAGCAGCGTCTTTGCGGCTACCATTAAGTCGGTCTAAAGTGATCA
>JABGUA010000196.1 GCA_018646825.1 Piscirickettsiaceae bacterium | reverse complement strand
TATCGACATATCGCATTACAACTAAGGCATTATCAATATCCTTTGTGCTTGCAAATTCTGCTCGACCTTCACCGTGTGCTACGGCGATTGGCATCGTTGACCCTGCCATGCCTTTTAAGAGAATGGAAGGTGACTCTACAATTTCAACCAATGAGAAGCGCGCTTCAAATTGTTCTGAAATATTACGTTCAAATTGTGGCCAATGGTCACTACCTGGAATCAGCGCTTTCAATTGCGATAACATTTGGCACCCATTACAAACACCTAGCGCAAAGGTATCTTTACGGTTAAAGAAATCTGTAAATTGTTGACGCGCTGTTGCATTATGCAAAATTGTGCTCGCCCAACCTCGCCCAGCCCCTAGGACATCACCATAAGAGAATCCACCACAAGCGACTAAACCCTTAAAGTCATTTAAGTCTGTCCGACCCGTTAGAATATCGCTCATATGAACATCTACGGCCGTAAACCCTGCACTATCGAAAGCGGCAGCCATTTCTAATTGACCATTGACCCCCTGCTCTCGCAGAATCGCAATTTTAGGTCTCACGCCACTAACGATAAATGATGTTGCAATATGTTCACGTCGATCAAACGACAAGGTTGCATGTAAACCTGGATCTGAATTATCCAATAAAGCATCGAATTCTTCTTGTGCGCAGTCTGGATTATCACGTTGAGATTGCATTTGATAGCTGGTTTCAGCCCAAAAACGTTGTAATCTTGAGCGCGGCGAATCAATAACCTTCGTCCCATTTACAGTCACAGAAATTTGCTGATCTTCTGTTATCGTTCCGATTACATGGCTGTAATGTGCTAAATCATTTTCCCGTAATACCGCTAAAGCATCATCGACGTGGCTATGTCGGACTTGGATAACAGCCCCGAGTTCCTCATTAAACATGACCGGTAAAATTTCACCTAAGCCAGATAAAGTAATATCTAAGCCACAATGACCGGCAAAGGCCATTTCACATAAAGTCGTGATCAAACCACCATCGCTGCGATCGTGATAAGCCAAAATAATATTGTCTTGCTTGAGTTGCTGCATTGCTGAGAAGAATTGCTTGAGATCGTCAGGCTCATCTAAATCTGGTGCATAGTGACCGACTTGATTATAAACTTGGGCTAATGCTGATGCAGCAAGACGGTTATAGCCTTTACCTAAATCAATATAGATTAAATCTGTATCTCCAACATCCGTTCTGAGTTCAGGCGTGCAGGTTTTTTCTGCATCTGTAACAGGGGCAAACGCCGTGATCACGAGTGACAATGGAGAAATCACAGATTTTGTTTCATCTCGATCTTGCCAAACTGTTTTCATTGATAATGAATCTTTACCGACCGGTATCGCAATTTCCAATTTTGGACACAGTTCCATGCCAACGGCTTTGACTGTGTCATAAAGCAAGGCATCTTCCCCTTCATGACCACAGGCTGCCATCCAGTTAGCAGATAATTTGATATCGCCCAGTTTTTCTATACTCGCTGCTGCAATATTGGTAATCGCTTCACCAATCGCCATCCTGCCTGATGCTGGTGCATCAACTAGTGCAATAGGTGCTCGCTCCCCCATCGCCATGGCTTCGCCTTTGTACCCATGGTGATCAGCTAATGTCACTGCACAATCGGCAACAGGAACTTGCCAGGGTCCTACCATTTGATCCCGTGCGACTAATCCGGTCACACTCCGATCGCCGATAGTAATTAAGAAATTTTTGCTGGCGACTGTCGGCAGTTTGAGTACACGCTCTAATGCGGCATTGGCATCAATACCCCCCAATTCCATTTCAGGGTTATGAAACTCAATATGCTTTACTTCGCGTAACATTTTAGGTGGCTTACCTAACAATAATGACAGCGGCATATCGACTGGCATCGTGTCATTGTCGGCATCACCGACGCGTAATTCTAATTCTTCCGTTGCTTCTCCGACGATTGCCCACGGACACCGCTCACGATCTGCAATGGCTTTAAATATTTCAACTTGTTCAGGGGCAACACCTAAAACGTATCGTTCTTGAGATTCATTACACCAAATTTCCATTGGTGACATGCTCGGCTCGTCATTTGGAACTAGCCTTAAGTCAAAACGGCCTCCTCGATGACTATCATCAACTAACTCTGGAAATGCATTCGATAAACCACCTGCGCCGACATCGTGAATTGCAATAATTGGGTTTTTATCATCCAAAGCAACGCAGCGATCAATGACCTCCTGACAGCGACGTTCCATTTCTGGGTTGCCTCGTTGGACTGAAGCAAAGTCTAAACTTTCTTCACTGCTACCCGATGATACTGATGAGGCAGCACTTCCACCTAGCCCAATAAGCATTGCTGGCCCACCCAAGACGATGAGTTGGACACCCGGTTCAAATAGATTTTTTTTGACATGCTGCGGCCGAATTGTACCCATCCCACCTGCAACCATTATCGGCTTATGGTAACCACGGACTTCAAACCCTTCTTCAGAAGGAACAGCTACCTCATATGTTCTAAAATAACCGCATAAATTCGGTCGACCAAATTCATTATTAAATGCGGCGCCACCTAATGGCCCATCCAACATAATTTCCCGTGCTGATGCCATTCTTGCAGGTTTGCCATAAGGCATTTCCCAAGGCTGCTCGAAACCCGGAATATTAAGGTTTGATACTGAAAAACCTGTTAAACCTGCTTTTGGTTTTGATCCTCGTCCTGTTGCACCTTCATCACGTATTTCACCCCCAGCACCTGTTGCAGCGCCTGGGAAAGGCGATATTGCAGTAGGATGATTGTGGGTTTCGACCTTCATGATGATATGTTGTTCTTCGCCCTGATAGCGGTATTGGTTCGTCCGCATATCAACTTGAAAACGATCACTTTTTGGCCCAGCAATAACCGATGAATTATCGCTGTATGCGGTAATCACTCCTTCAGGGTTTTTACTGTGTGTGTTGCGAATCATGTTAAATAACGTTTCAGGCTGTGGATCACCATCTACGACCCAATCCGCACTGAATATTTTATGACGGCAGTGCTCTGAGTTGGCTTGCGCAAACATCATCAGTTCTGCATCGCTTGGATTACGGCCCATTGTCGAAAAGTTATCGACGAGATAATCGATTTCATCTTCTGCAAGTGCTAAGCCCATTGTCGTATTGGCTTGCTCAAGGGCCCCTCTACCACCACTTATAATATCGATCATTACTAAAGGACGAGAAGCACTATGCATGAACAATCTGTCGGCTTCATCTTCTGTTGTAAAAACAGATTCGATCATACGATCATGTAGTAATCCACTGATTGTTTTCCACTGTGCCATTGATAATGACTCAGATGACTCGACAAAAAATGCCACGCCTCTCTCGACCCGATCCACCGTATCAAGACCGCTGTTATGGACAATATCCGTCGCTTTACTTGACCAAGGTGAAATGGTTCCGGGCCGAGGTGTAACTAGAAAAAAGGCCTCTGCCGCTTCTGCACTATCGGCACTGACTTTCGCTTCTAGTAAGCTCACCAAACAATCTTGTTCTGACTCAGTCAGTTGATGCTCGTCTTTAGTATCGATAAAGTATCGGTATTGACTGCGTAAGGCAGTGATATTGCTATTATTCTCTTGTAATAGGCTCAATAATTTAGCTAAACGAAAAGTAGAGTGTGCCGAACGGCCGATCATCTGTAACATGGAGATCCTAATTCACATCAATCAAGCTAATAATGATACTTTATGTCGCTTATCTACCCAAATTAATTGCGTTTTATTTATGACCCATTGCTATGTCATCTCACGTTAACACTGTTAGGCCCGGGCTGTTTCGTCACCTTATGGTAATGGTCTATGATTTGCTTCTTTTACTATCAAGTTTACTATTAGCGACATTCCTTATTGTCGCAGCCAATGGTGGCGAAGCGATTGGCCAAGGTAATCCCTTTTTTATTGCCTACCTAATACTAGTCAGCTTTATTTTTTATGGTTGGTTTTGGACGCATGGCGGCCAAACATTAGGGATGCGAGCTTGGCGTGTATTTTTAATAAGCGCAACAAATAACCCTGTTAATTGGCAACAAGCATTTCTGCGTTTTGCGGTGTCCATTATTTCCTGGTTACCGCTAGGTTTAGGTATCTGGTGGCAATATTTAGGTAAAGATAAAGCCAGTTGGCCGGACACTTTGTCTGCGACTTCTTTACACTATTCAAAAGACAGCCATAAAAAACCGCTATCGCGCCTTTCATAGCTATTTATAATTAGTAGGCTTCTGAATACAATCGGGTATAAAGGCCGCCACTATTAATTAATTCATCATGGTGACCTTGTTCACTAATTTTGCCATCCTCAAACACATACACTCTGTCAGCCTGGCGTACTGCACTAAAGCGATGGGCAATGATAATGGTGGTTCTTTCTTCTAGAAAGGCATCAAGCGCAACCAGTAAATTTTGTTCTGTTTCCATATCTAGTGCTGAGGTCGCTTCATCTAAAATAACTACTTTCGGATTAGCTAGTATCATCCTGGCAATGGCAAGACGCTGGCGCTGTCCACCTGATAACCTGACGCCACTGCGGCCTATTTCCGTATCCAAATCATCCTCTAACTCCCAGACAAAATCTAACATTTGAGCAATATCGAGTACATGCCAAATATCTTCTTCTAACATGTCTTTTCCCATCGTGAGGTTTTCACGAATCGACCCGTTAAAAATGACAGGATGTTGTAATACTGTAGAGATATTTTGGCGTACCGTTTGAAGACCAATCTTCTCGACTGGTACCCCATTGAATTTTAGCTGACCACTTTGATGTGGATACAAGCCCAACAACACTTGGACTAATGTTGACTTACCCCCCCCACTCGCACCAACCAAAGCCACTTTTTCACCCGCTTTAATATCAAGGCTCACGCCCTTTAAAACATCTTCGTTATCGCCATAGCGAAAATACAGATCCTCGATACTAATTGCTACTGTATGTTGGCCTAAAAAGGGGTTTTCTACCGTGTCATAAACAGGTTCTTGTTCTAGGTTATCTAATTCATTAATTCGCCCTAATGCTGCTTTGGCAGCATACCAAGCATATTGAATTCCTATCACCTCATTAACTGGGCCCATCATGAACCAGAGATAACTGAAGACGGCCATCATTTGACCTATGCTGAGATCTGACATCAACACCATCATCATGGCTGAGGCTCGAAAAACTTCAAATCCTAATAAGAAAACAGTAAAACTGAGTCGGTTTGCAGTGTCACTTTTCCAAGCATAAGCAATACCATGGTCGCGAACTAATTTAGCTTGGTCTGAAAGATGTTTTAGATAATGCTCTTCACGATTGGCTGCTCTGACTTGTTGAATCCCTTCAAGCGTTTCAGTCAACGAGGATTGGAAAACCTCAAAGGCTTTATTTTCACGTTGTTTTAATGTTTTAACCTTCTTACCAATGATGACTGTGGCATAAATTACTACTGGATTCAGTAACAAAATAAATAAGGCCAATTGCCAGTGCATGATCAGTAAGATAACCGCTGTGCCTATAATCGATAATACTGCGACTAATAAACGACTTACTGATGTGCCGACAAAATTATCAATCGTATTAAGATCTGTCACCAAGTGTGAGCTAACAGCCCCGCTGCCCAAGGTTTCATACTCTGACATCGATATGCGTTGAAGCCTATCTAATAGGCTATGACGAATACGATAAGTAATCTCTTTGGCAATAATCGTAAATTGCCATGTTTGCCATACATTAAAGACCAAGGACAGTAGGCGCAAAGTCATGGTAATTATTAGCACCACAACCAAATAACGCATAGGCTGATGCCAAAATTCAGGCAATGTCTGGTTGATGGTGTTGACGATAAACCCAGGCTGATTTAACAGTACTTCATCGACCATTAAAGGCATTAACAAAGGTATCGGGACAGCACACAATGTAGCCAAAATCGCAATGATATTCGCTTTGATCAATGCCGCTTTATGTTCTAAAGCCACATTGAGAATATAACGACTGTTATAGGTATTGCGCATAAGCCTATTTATTTAACACTGTTAACAGTTACTAAGGCTATTAGCTTAGCAATTTCGATAGATGAAAGACAGTTTTGTATTCGTCGTTCAGTCTTAAGTTTAGGGTTGTTTAAATAACACTTGAAGATAGGTCTTATATTGTTCTAAATATGTTTCAACTGCATCACGTTCTGGCATAATCCTCGCCATAATGTATGCACCTTCCAACGTCGTTAAAAACATACCCGCGACTTCGTCCGGGTTTATCTTAGTAACAGGGGGATAGACAGCCATTACTTCTTTAATTTTCCCACTGAACTTATCTTTCCATTTTTGCATAGTGGATGACACCATCTCACCGACTTCTTTATCTACAAGCTGGTTTTCATAACAATAGCTCGCGTAAAGACAGCCAATCTCATCTTGCTCTAATTGGGCATGTTGCTCTTGGATCAGTCCAACAAAAATCAAGAGTTGCTGCAAAGGATCATTACTTAATTTAGTTGCTTTGGCACAGTACTCATTAAGCGTATCCAATTTACTATTGGAAAATTTTTCAATCATCGCTATCGCGAGGTGCTTTTTAGATGGGAAGTGATAAAAGAACGTCCCTTTAGTAATTCCAACTTCGGCAATAACTTCATCGATTGGTGTGGCAACATGACCTTGGCTAATAGCCAACCCCATAGATGTTGTCAAAATCTTATCGCGCGTTATGTTTCCGTCTCTTGGCATCTTCTACCTCTTAGTACTAATTAGTCTATTGTATTCAAAATTGTTATAAGCAGGTGTTAAGTTCTTATTATAGTTGGATTTCACACATTTTTCTAGTTAACAAATTACTGAGCAATTAATTCTACCTATTTTATTTTGTACCAAATGGTTGACAACGATTTTGTTTCTAGTACTATGAGCTAATACCGACTAGTTGGTACAAATTAAATCAATTACATGGGAATGCAGTCATGATAAGAACATTTAAAGCACAAACTACTATTAATGTAGATAGCAATACAGCATGGGATGCCTTTAGTAGCACGCGTTTTGTGAAAGATTTTTTGCCTGAAATTTACAAAGATATTCTTGGTTTGAATTTATTTTATCTAGCCCGGCATAAAAATGGTTTAGAAGTAACACCGGCATATGTTGTTCCTAACAAGACAATTCATTGGAATAGCAATGCCAATACAGCTATTGAACTCGCTAGGCGTGACTTGAAGGTGAACATCAAACATGTCGAGATTAATATTGAAAAAAGAAATCAGGCAACAAACGTCAGTATTGAAGTTGAATATGACAGTCGTTTTGGCGCTAATTTTATGTTGATAAGGAAAATCATTAAATCCTTATTCAGCTATAAACTGACCGTTTTGAAGGCAGATTTAGAAACAAATAGACATCTTGAATCAAATTTACAGCCTGCTTACGGTTACCCCATTTTTTAAGATCATGACCATAAATGATGATGTCCATTAGCCGCTAATTTATTAGTGCTTCCTCCTCCAAGCACATCATTTATGCATGAACGTAAGGAGTTTCCTTACATTTTGAACGAACCAGAGAGAGAATCCTACCCCCTTTTCTCTCTCTGGCTCGCTCTTTTTTATTTTTATGTTTCTGCCCTTTCCTTAGATATATCTAAACGAGGTAATGACCATGTCAAATACACGCCAATTTACTTTACCTAATCTCGATGATTTAGATGGCTTAACCATTACCCATATTCTCGTTGCGGTAGGAGATATTATTCATTTGGATCAAGATGTCCTTTCGCTTGAATCTGAAAAAACCATCATGGATGTCTCTACTAATTTATCAGGCACTGTAACTGGTATCTCGGTAGCTATTGGTGATACGGTTTCAATAGGCGACGTCATATTAACGTTAGAAGTATCAGAAGGTACAGCGTCTGTAGCTGAACCTGCTGTAGCATCTGAGCCAACAAAAGCAGCACTCGCAGCAGCCGTTGCCAGTACAGCCATCAGTACAAACAAAGGTGATGCCGATCTCCATGCTCAAACCGTGGTCCTGGGCTCAGGGCCAGGTGGTTACACCGCCGCCTTCAGGGCAGCAGATCTAGGTCAACAAGTCATCATGATAGAACGCCATGCGCGTATTGGCGGCGTGTGTCTGAATGTCGGTTGTATTCCATCAAAAGCGTTACTGCATACTGCTCAAATCATTAATGAAGCCGCTGGCATGGGTGATCATGGCGTCACCTTCACAAAACCAGACATTGATATTCGTAAGATAGAAGCATGGAAAAATGGCATTGTAGATAAACTCACCGGCGGTTTAAAAGCCCTTGCCAAGCAACGCAAGGTCGAGATAGTTCAAGGACAAGCCAGTTTCTCAGGGTCAAATACACTTCAGGTTGAGACCAGTGATGGCATTAAAACCATCAGCTTCGATAATTGTATTGTTGCAGCCGGTTCTCGTGTCACTAAAATCCCGGTATTTCCCAATGACGATCCACGGATGATGGATTCGACCGATGCCTTAGATTTAGAAGACATCCCTAAAAAGTTATTAGTCATTGGCGGCGGTATTATTGGGCTTGAAATGGCCACAGTTTATAACGCCTTGGGCTCTGATATTACCGTTGTCGAATTACAAGACAGTCTGATCCCTGGCGCTGATAAAGACATTGTGAAACCGTTATTAAAACGGGTAAAAACACAATATGAAGCCATTTACTTAAATACCAAAGTCGTCAGTATCGAACCGCAAGCCAAAGGGCTTAAAGTTAGCTTTGAAGGTCAAGATGCACCAGAAACAGTTACTTTTGATAAGATTTTGGTTGCCGTTGGTAGAACACCAAATGGTAAATTACTGAACGCAGAAGCTGCAGGCATTCAAGTCAATGACCATGGCTTTATT
>JABGUA010000083.1 GCA_018646825.1 Piscirickettsiaceae bacterium | reverse complement strand
TTAGACCAATACACTTCAGCCGATGCTGCACAATTAAGAGACTGGTTTGTCTTACGAGGTTTAGCCATTGCATCAATAAAACGTAACTTTGGCTCTATTAAAGCAGTGGTTAACTTTGTCGTCCTTGAGCAAGGGTTAACATGTAATAATCCATTTAATGGCGTTTATCTTCATTCAGATAACTCATCTAAAAAACGTAGGCCTATTGCCACCAATAACCTAAAAGCTATCCAAGCTAAATGCTTGGAATTAGATGATGACTTAAGGCATCTTGTATCGTTAATTAGTGATACTGGCATGAGATTGTCAGAAGCAACAGGCTTAATGAAGTCAGACATTAACCTTGATTGTGATTATCCGCATATTGTCATTACGCCCTACCCTCACAGGTCTTTAAAAACACTATCCAGCGAGCGTATTGTTCCATTAGTTGGACAGTCTCTTTGGGCAGCTAAACGGATTATAGGAACTTCAACATCTGTCTATTCCTTCCCTCGCTACACATCTAGCTCGAGATGTAATGCTAACTCTGCTAGTGCAGCTATTAATAAATGGATTAAGACAGTAGCTGACTCTGATGCGGTTATACATGGTTTGCGTCATAGCTTTAGAGACAGGCTAAGAGCAGTAGAAGCACCATCAGAAGTAATTGACCAGCTAGGTGGTTGGAGCTTAAAGACTGTAGGACAAGGATATGGAGATGGTTACAGCGTAGAGATTCTTAGTAAGTGGCTAGAGAAGATTGTCATCTAACAGGCATTGTCTACCCTACCTGTGTAATTGGAATAATACACAAGGAAAACAATGGGTTACCAATAAAAATGGTGCACCCATTACAAGCAAAACCCTTAGCCTCTGACTTATTTTTTTTATTGCTCTACCTAGAGGTTTGGTTCGATTCACTTTTAAGATATGTTGAGCGTGTATTAGATTACCAGCGTCCGCCAAGGCCGCCAGAGCCATAAGCGTCATAGAAATCATCACCAATGTGGGCATCTGTTCTTAGCCTGGACTTATAATGATGGTTACATGCAGAGCAAGATATATAGTTAGCAGTCACACTCGATTCAATAGCTTTCTGTAAATCAATACCTATGGCTGTAAATAACATAGGGGAATGCTTATACAAATCTTCTTTTTCTTCCTTGGTTAATAACACTGTGGTCTTAGTAATCGCTCGTGTCAGGCCACACTTAGAACATTTTCTAAGTCTGACTCGAGGCCTAATGATTTCATTGATAATTAGCGCAATAATTGCAAAAGATATAAGACCAATCAAGCCATAATGCAGACTGTACTCTGCCCCATATGTTTTATCTGACCAAACAAAATATGGCAATGAGCTATACTCAGGCACATTAAGCATTAGCAAATGTAATAATAAGCAAACGACCAGACCGTAGTAGCAGCCGTAGATTAAGTCTTTAGCATTTTTTTTAGAAGGGCCATTCATGTAGGTTATTCCTTCGCTAATTTTAATTAGTCACTAATAATATGGGAGTTATATCGAACAGTATCTTATGGCTAATGACACTTACAGGTTAATGCGTCGACTATATAGGACAGATCAGCTTATGCAAGTATCTATAGATAGGCAACAAAGGTGCAGTTTTTTGACATCAAACTTTAAAGTACCCAGGCAGGAAATGTAAAACTCATGAAGAATTTAAAGGGTAAGGGATTTTAACTTTTTAAACCGTAGACCTTAAATATCGGAAACAATACAGTCTAAAAGCTGCGCTTGCCATTCGTCATTGACCTTGTCAGAAATAATCTCAATAAGACTTTCGGCACATTCATCTAATTCAATTTCTGTCAGCGCATCAACAGTCAGGTTATAGCCGAATACCCCAAGTTCAGTAATAAAAACAGCCTTCATTCTTTCGGCGCTTATACCGCATAGAAACGAGAATAGTTTGTCATACGAAAACACAAGGCTTGGTGAAAATCGCCAACCGATACTATAAAAACCTTCACCTTCATTGGTGGCGCTAATGTAACCACATTCGGGAATTGGGGATTGCGAAAGTAAAGGTTTACCCTCAGTCAAATGGTGATGATGGCCTTTAGCGGCAGCAGCAGTTTTACCCTGTAAATGGGCAAGTGCTATTTCACCATTATGTGTGAATATCACTTGGGCTTGAGAAGCCCCATGTTGCTTTACATAGGTTTCAAGCTTGGTCTTTTCATCTTGCTGATATAAATCCAGCTTGTTGCCTACGATAATATCCGCAATGGCAATTTGCTGATTAAAGGTTTGATGTTGGGTATAGCGCTCATCTGACAATTTACGCGCATCGACTAACGTCAGGATTTTCTGTAAATCAAGCGCGCCCTGATAGTAGCCTGCTGAAAGTACTTGCAACACCTCTTTAGGGTGGCCTAAGCCAGTCGGTTCAATCAACAAACGATCTGGCTTAGCACGAGCGAGCAACTGATTTAATGCAACTTGCATCGGCAGGCCTGCGGCACAACACATACAACCCCCCGGCACCTCGCGAATAAACACGCCTCGCTCTTGGTTATGTTGCCCTTCAAACAAACTGCCATCGACGCCAATCTCACCAAATTCGTTTACCAGCACCGCCCATCTCTCGTTAGCAGGCTTAAACTTGAGCAGGTGCAAAATCGCAGACGTTTTTCCTACACCTAGAAAGCCCGTAATGATGTTAGTGGGAATAGCCT
>JABGUA010000202.1 GCA_018646825.1 Piscirickettsiaceae bacterium | reverse complement strand
CAATGGTGACATCAGTAGTGTAGAACTAACACAGCATTATCTTGACCGAATCAATACCTACAACGGCGAGCTTAATGCTTTCATTACCGTAGCCGAAGAACATGCACTAAAACAAGCACGCAATGCCGATGTACAACTACAGCAAAAGACAGCAGGTAAACTGACCGGAATCCCACTCGCTCACAAAGATATCTTTTGCACTCAAGGCATACGTACTAGCTGTGCCTCAAAAATGCTAGATAATTTTATTGCACCCTATAACGCCACAGTTGTCGAAAAAACAAACGCAGCTGGCATGGTCACATTGGGCAAAACCAATATGGATGAATTCGCCATGGGCTCATCCAACGAAACCAGTTTTTACGGTCAAGTACAAAACCCCTGGGATAAACAATGTGTCCCAGGCGGTTCATCAGGAGGTTCAGCCGCAGCTGTCGCAGCAAGATTAGCGCCTATCGCCACGGGAACTGACACAGGCGGTTCGATACGCCAACCCGCTTCACTATGTAACCTCACAGGCTTAAAACCAACCTATGGCCGTATCTCACGTTACGGCATGATCGCTTTTGCATCCAGCCTAGATCAAGCCGGACCCATGGCCCACAGTGCTGAAGATGCTGCGCTCTTACTCAATGAAATGGCTGGATTTGATCCCCGTGATTCAACCAGCGTAGAACAAACTGTGCCAGATTATTCAGCTTCCCTTAATGATGCCATTGAAGGACTTAAAATTGGCCTCCCTAAAGAATATTTTAGCGAAGGTTTAGACCCTCAAGTTGCTAGCGTAATTGAGACCGCGATCAAAACTTACGAATCTCTTGGCGCCACTATAAAAGAAATTACACTGCCTAATACCAGTTTAGCTGTGCCAACTTATTACGTCGTTGCTCCAGCAGAGTGCTCATCAAACTTATCCAGAATGGATGGGGTTCGCTTCGGGCATCGCTGCAAGGATCCCAAGGATTTACTCGACCTATACCAACGATCTCGTGGTGAAGGTTTCGGTGAAGAAGGCAAACGTCGCATCATGATTGGTACTTACGCCTTATCCGCCGGCTATTACGATGCTTATTACTTAAAAGCCCAACAATGCCGTCGATTGATAAGTGATGACTTCAAACAGGCATTCAATGATGTCGATGTCATAATGGGACCAACAGCACCCACTACAGCCTTCAAGCTCGGAGACAAAACAGATGATCCTGTCGCTATGTATCTTGCTGATATCTATACCATCAGCACTAATTTAGCGGGATTACCCGGCATGTCAATCCCTGCTGGTTTCGTTGATGGCTTACCTGTTGGACTACAAATTATTGGTAACTATTTCGATGAAGCGCGCTTACTCAATGTCGCGCATCGTTATCAGCAAGCCACTGATTGGCATCAACAAACACCAGATAATTTCAAATAAAACAACACAAGGAATGGCACTTATGTACATCATTAAATGTCATACCCTGACTATTGACTAACAAGGGTAACCAACCATGACATCGCTTAAAAAACCATTGCTTTTTGTCATCATTTTATCAGGCTTGTTATTCGCCATTACATGGGTAAAAAGTAACAATACTCAACCTGCACCCGACATCAGCTTCAGTGATGTTGATGGTAAACAACATAGTCTATCCAACTATGCTAACCAACCAATCCTAATGATTTTTTGGGCAACAGATTGCCCCGGGTGTGTGCAAGAAATGCCAGAGCTTAATGCCCTTTATCGTGACTATGCCGACAAAGGTTTAGCCATGATTGGCGTTGCAATGTCACATGACACTCCTGAACATATCAATGCCATGCGACAACAGCGTCAATTACCTTACACCCTCACATGGGATCAGAATGACGAAATTGCAACCGCTTTTAACCGCGTCCGAGTCACCCCAACCCACTTCCTAATTGCGCCAAATGGCGAAATTGTCATGCGCAAAATAGGTACACTCAATTTTGAACACTTACGCGAAAAGATAGACAGCATACTACTTGCACCAGCATAAACATAATTCAATTACACATCACGTTTTATATATGATATAAAGTTCGGCTTTGTAGTTTCAGATGGGCCGTCAGGTACGTCCCTTTTATATAGTTAAAAAGTTCATCAGGAGCAGGTTCTAAAATGGCCAGAGTATGTCAGGTAACGGGTAAACGCCCTATGAGCGGTAACAACGTCTCTCACGCCCATAACAAAACACGTCGTCGCTTTCTTCCTAACCTTCACCCTCACCGTTTTTGGGTTGAGTCAGAAAACCGTTGGGTTAAGTTGAAAGTCAGTAATCATGGTCTTCGTATCATTGATAAAAAAGGCATCGATACCGTCTTAACTGATATCCGTGCCCGCGGCGAAAAAGTCTAGGAGAATAGAACATGCGCGATAAAATCAAATTAGTTTCATCAGCTGGCACAGGCCACTACTACACAACAGATAAGAACAAACGTACCATGCCAGAAAAACTGGAAATGAAAAAGTTTGATCCTGTTGTTCGCAAACATGTCATGTATAAAGAAGCTAAAATCAAATAATTAACTTCAGACATCGAATAATTGAAAAAACCTGCCTAGTGCAGGTTTTTTTATACCTATTAGTTGCTATGATACCGGCTTAAAAGGTAATTTTTGGAATCGTAAGTGAGTAGACATGTCACCTGATAATTTAGCTAACTCGATTTTTCTTGCCAGACAGCCTATTTTTGACAACAACCTGTCACTTTTTGCTTATGAGTTATTGTTTCGTTATGATCAAACTAATGAGTCTGGCGTCGATGATTTCAATGGTGACAGAGCAACAAGCCAAGTGATAAACCATGCCTTCTTAGAGTTTGGTATTGAACGCGTTTTAGGTGGTAAACTCGGTTTCATTAATCTAACTCGCTCCTTCTTAACAGGCGAAATCCCGCTTCCTTTTGACCACGAAAACGTGGTGTTAGAAGTCCTCGAAGACATCGAAATAACCGATGATATTGTTGAGTCAGTTAAGAGTTTCGCTGAACAAGGCTACACAATCGCACTCGATGATTTCATCTATCATGAAGACTTAAAACCTTTGGTCAATGTTGCCAATATCATCAAGATTGATTTACTCGCCTTATCTGAGAAAGAACTAGTAGAACACGTCAAAATACTTAAGCAATTTAACGTTAAATTACTTGCTGAAAAAGTTGCAACAGAGGCCCAATTCAAACAATGCAAGCAGCTTGGTTTCGACTACTATCAGGGTTATTTCTTCTGTAAGCCAACTATTATAGATGATAAGCCCTTACCTGAAAATAAAATGGCTTCGCTGCGTCTGTTGACTGAACTACAACGACCAGGCATCACTATTGAAGAAGTTGAAGACCTCGTTAAACATGATGTTTCACTCAGCTTTAAACTCATGCGCTGCCTTAATTCTGCCGCATTTTCTTTACCAAACCGGATCGAATCTTTAAGACGAGCCGTTATTTATTTAGGCCTTGATGCCATTAAGTCTTGGGCTACTATTATTGCTTTTTCAAACATCAATACATCGCTACCCAGTGAATTACTGACGACAGCACTGGTACGCGCTAAAATGGCTGAACTCATCGCACCTACCTTTAATTGCGATCCGGAAACAGCTTTTACATTGGGACTTTTTTCCGTTACTGATGCCCTATTTAACAAATCCATGACCGAATTACTTAGTCCACTGCCCTTATCAGATACACTTAAACTGGCTTTACAAAATGCAGAAGGTCCGCTGGGTAAATTACTCATGTTTATAAGAACGCATGAGCGTGGCTCTTTGACTGTTATGCCAAGTTCTCTTAGCATTCCAGAAATTAACCAAGCATTCCTCTCCGCAACAGAGTGGGCTAACCATTCGCTAGAGACTATCAAATAAACCGTGACATCACCGCTACTTTCTGCCAAATCACTTTCACGATCCTACGGCCCTCAACTGGCGGTCAACCAACTCGACTTCGAGGTTTATAAAGGGGAAGTCCTCGGTTTTCTTGGCCCAAATGGTGCGGGGAAAAGCACAAGTATGAAAATGTTAAGTGGCAATCTAGCGCCGAGTGAAGGTGAAATAACCATTAATGGTTATGATCTGCTCAGTCAGCCCAAACAAGCCAAAACACATATCGGCTACCTCCCCGAACAACCGCCGCTCTATAAAGAACTCTCCGTCATCGAATTCCTGCCATTCTGTGCCAGAATAAACCAAATACCATCGAATAGAAGAAAACAAGCTGTTGAAACAGCGATTGAACGCTGCGGCCTTGGTAATGTGAAAAAGCGCCTCATCAGTAACTTATCAAAAGGATACCAACAGCGGGTAGGCATTGCTCAAGCCATCGT
>JABGUA010000129.1 GCA_018646825.1 Piscirickettsiaceae bacterium | reverse complement strand
GTCGATATGCCTCCAGAAGAATCGGATACTTTTATGCCGACAATGGATGCACATGGTATTGACACTATTTTCTTAGTGGCACCTACAACGACAGAAGCAAGAATTGCTAAAATAGCCAAACATGCAAAAGGGTTTGTTTACTACATCTCTTTGAAAGGGGTGACAGGGTCAACCATGATTGATATGTCGCAGTTGGGTGAAAAGTTGGCCTTATTAAGAAAATATACCGACTTACCGCTGGGTGTTGGTTTTGGGATCCGTGATGGTCAGTCTGCAGCAGCGGTTTCTGATGTGGCTGATGCAGTTGTTGTAGGTAGTACATTAGTTAACTGTATTGCAGAGCATCAAGATAATCCCGAATCATTGCCAGGTGCGTTGGCAGGATTGCTTGCTGAAATGCGTCATGCCATTAATGCGCGTGATATGGCAAAATAGACAGATAACACATTTTATTAGGGTCACAATATGAGCTGGTTTGAGAAAATATTACCATCAAAAATCCGGACGACAGTACGTAGTCGCTCAGTTCCAGAAGGGGTTTGGTGCAAGTGTCCAGCTTGCGACAGTGTGTTATACCGCGCAGAGTTCGAGCGCAATTTACATGTTTGCCCTAAATGCGACCATCATCAGCGTATTACGGCACGAGTTCGTCTTGAAAGTTTCTTAGATCAAAATGAAGAAAGACAAGAAATCGCTAAGGATGTACAGCCTGTTGATACCTTGAAGTTTAAAGATAGCAAAAAGTATAAAGATCGTTTAACACAAGCGCAGAAAGCGACGGGTGAGAATGATGCTTTAATGGTCATGAGTGGAACAGTTAATGGTTTGCCATTGGTTGCAGTGGCTTTTGACTTTAGTTTCATGGCAGGTTCAATGGGTTCGGTGGTTGGCGAAAAATTTGTGCGTGCTGCTAAAGTCTCATTAGAACGAGGCATTCCATTGGTCTGTTTTGCAGCAAGTGGCGGAGCGAGGATGCAAGAAGGTTTGTATTCTTTAATGCAAATGGCAAAAACCAGTGCGATTTTGGCCCGGTTAAGTAATGAAGGCATTCCTTTTGTTTCAGTATTGACTGATCCTACTATGGGTGGTGTATCGGCTAGTTTAGCGATGTTAGGCGATATCAATGTCGCAGAGCCTAAAGCATTGATTGGTTTTGCTGGCCCACGTGTTATTGAACAGACAGTGCGCGAAACATTACCTGAAGGTTTTCAGCGTAGCGAGTTTTTACTTGAACATGGGGCTGTTGATATGATTGTAGATCGCCGTGATATGCGTGATCGTTTATCAAAAATGTTGTCAGTGCTGCAAAAGCGCGACGCAGCTTAAATACGGCAAATAATGCGATTTGACACCTTGCCAGAATGGCTGGCTTGGCAAGAGAATCTTCATTTTACTGAAGTTGACCCAGGGCTTGATCGAATAGGTCAAGTTTGGCAACGTTTAAACTTAGTTACAGCTTTACCGTTTAAAGTCGTTACTGTTGCTGGCACAAATGGGAAAGGGTCATCTGTTGCGATGCTCGATTCAATTTTACGAGCAGCAGACTATAAGACCGGAACCTATACCTCACCACATTTACTTCATTATAACGAGCGGATTATGGTTAATGGCCAGGCCTGTTCCGATGATGCTATTTGTCGTGCTTTTGAGCAAATTGATCAGGCTCAAGGGGACTTGTCTCTAACCTATTTTGAATTTGCTACTTTAGCCGCTGTCATCTTATTTTGTGACCAGAAAATCGATATTGCAATATTAGAAGTGGGCATGGGTGGTCGTTTAGATGCTGTGAACTTGTTTGATGCAGATATTGCTTTAATTACCCCCATTAGTCTTGACCATACGCAATGGTTAGGCCTGGACAGGGACACGATTGCCTTTGAGAAAGCGGGTATTATTCGTCGTAATAAACCCGTGGTCTGTTCAGAAGTTACACCGGCAGCCTCTTTGTTGGCTCATGCGAAACAGCTTGAAGCGCCGTTATTTATCTCGGGTCAGCATTATCATTATCAAATGAAAGACTCTAGTTGGTATTGGTTTAATGAACAACAGCGCTTGGACTCACTTGTTTTTCCAGCTTTAGCGGGGGATTATCAGATTCAAAATGCAGCTGCGGTGCTAGAGGTCGTGAGTTTATTGGGTGTACAAGGTTTCACTATTGATCGAACGGATATTGAGCAAGGTTTAACAGAGGTTAAGTTAGCAGGCCGTTTTCAAGAAGTGGCTGGAGAAATTAATCATTATTTTGATGTCACACATAATGAGCAGGGGGCTGAAAATCTCGCACATTTATTGGCCTCGACATATTGTGAAGGCCGAACGATTGCCGTATTGGGGATGCTAAAAGATAAAAATGTACGTGCAGTTTCAAAGATATTAAATAGCCAAATAGCACTATGGTATGTCGGTGGTTTAAGTGGTAACCGAGGTCTAAGTGGGTCAGATTTGTCAATGCAGATTGCACAGTCAGTCAATAACAGCACTATTCATGCTAAGAATACGGTTGTAGAGGCTTATAATGCTGCACTGGCGGAAGCTAAGCCAGGAGATAGGATATTGGTTTTTGGTTCATTCCACACCGTTGAAACTGTGATGTTATTGCTTGTGAATTCTACTGAGAATTAGTTTTATCCGTTATTGATATATACGGTCAATGTCTGTTTGATGATGCGCGATGACTTTAGGCCGTTTTATTTTCATTGTTGGCGTCATTAGATCATTTTCTACCGTCCAAGGTTCTAAGTAGACAGCGATCTGTCTTATTTTGGCATAGGCGGGGAAAGTGGATAAAGCTTGCCTTAATTGCTTTGCGATATAACTGTGTAAAAGCTTATCAGTCAAGCTGCTGGGATTGTCTTTATCAAGGCCGAGCGTCTGTGCTAAGTCAGGCCAACTATCGGCGTTGAGTACAATCAGTGCGGCGAGAAATGACTGCCCCTCACCCAAAACAAGGACTTGTTCAAAAAGTGGGTTCATCAAGATAGCGGCTTCAACATCGCCAGGCGGCACTTTTTCTCCATTACTCATTATAAGGATATCTTTAATGCGCCCAGTGATGTAAATATGCCCTGTGTCACTGATGCGAGCTTGATCTCCGGTATGCAGCCAACCGTCGTTGTCAATTGTTTGCGAAGTGGCTTCTTCATTATTCCAATAACCGAGCATGACGCCTGTTCCACGGGCGAGTAATTCATCATTGTCACCGACTTTGACCAACACGCCAGGAATGACAGTACCGACACTGCTTGGGAAGTTGTTTTCAGGTGTATTGACACTGATAACAGGGCTTGTTTCAGTTAAACCGTAACCTTGGAGTAGGCAAAAATCTAAGCCGATAAATAACTCGGCCACAGTTTGTGGGAGGGCGGCACCACCGCTGAGAATAATTCGCATATTCCCACCTAAGCGTTGTTTTATTTTTGAAGCTACTAGTTTGTTGAAAATAGGCCAGAGTAACAGTTTAGGATGCCAACTTTGCCGTTTTTGCTGGTACCCAAAGCGTTGTAAACCGGTAGCGACGGCTTGGTGAAATAGGCGTTGTGCAAGGGGTGATTTGTCTTTAAGTTGGCTGTGAACCCGGGTGTAAATACGTTCGAAGATACGGGGGACGGCAATAAGTGCAGTTGGTTTCACCTGTAGCATATCTTCAGCTAATTGTGGAATGCCTCGAGCATAAGCTACTACTGCACCAGCCATCATTGGCAAATAATAACCTGCGGTACGCTCTAAAGTATGTGAGAGTGGCAAAAAGGACAGGAATATATCGCTAGGCAGGATATCAATACATTTTAGTCCACCATAAGCGACAGAAAGCATATTTTGATGGCTTAGCATAACGCCTTTAGGACGCCCAGTTGTTCCAGAAGTATAAATAATGGAAGCGAGATCATGGGCCTGCCCTGGTGTGTTTAGGAGTTCTGCATCATCTGTTGTCAACCAGTCGTTTATATAGCGTGCAGGAGCACCAAGTGGTGTCGATTCCTTATTGAGTATCAAGACACGCTTTAATTCGTGTTCGGTTGTAATGGTAGGCTCAAGCCGTTGCCATTGTTTGCTATTTTGCAAAAGGAGTACTTTTACATTTGCATCACGCAGAATATAAGCGACATTATCGGGCCTGTCATCTGGGTAGAGTGGAACGAGCGTTAAACCAAGGCCTAATGCTGCTTGGTCAAATATGACCCATTCAACACAGTTACGTAAATTAATGGCGACACGATCACCAGGCTGCAGCTGTTCGGATTTTAAGGCTGCTTGCCAACGAGCTACTTGTGTAGCAATGTCATCCCAAGTGGTATTAAACCATTGCTTTGTTTCGGAATTGTAACTTTGATAAGCAGTTTGTTGTGGGGTTCGTTTTAGGCGCTCTATAAACAAGCCGAATAATGTACCGGCTTGTTCAGCTGAAATAACATCTATCTTAGCCATGACTAATGCCGTTGATTAAATAAATAACCAGCGAGCTTGAACACTTAGGATATCAACACTGCCTTCATATTCCCCAACTAGGCGATGATTTAAAGGTGTGTCTAAAGTTTCGTCTATTTTGGGGTCATCGATGAAAATATGGGTATATCCAGCATCAACGATGAGTCTATCCGACACTTTATAACTGCCGCCAATGGCAATCCACGTTCTATCTTGATCAGCAATACGTGCTGTTCTAAAAGTGTCAGAAGTTGGGGTTTCATCATAGGCAATACCACCACGTAACGTTAACTTATGATCATACTGGTAATCCAGACCGATGCCATAACGCATGGTGTTATCCCATTGTTCTTGTTTGGTGCTGTTTAGATTAGCGACATCATTTGATTTGATAGCTAATTCCTGGAAACGGCTCCAACGTGTCCAAGAGACATCTGCCATGACCGTTGTTTTGTTATTGAGTTGATGGTGAATGGCAAGAGAAGCTGACTCTGGTAAATCAACATCACCAGAGATATTACCGTCAACAAAGCCACCTGCGACGGCTAGCGCTTGGGCATTATCAGGGACTCTAAATTTGCCATCACCCTCTAAGGTATGAGAGATTTTTGAACGATAGGCCAAGCCCAAACGCGTTGCTTCAGTTGCTTGGTAGGTCAGTCCTAAATTATAGCCCCAGCCCCAATCATCAGCCGTGAGTTTCGCTTTGCCGTCATTGTTAGCTGGTGCTTGGGTACAACCACCTAGGCCGCCATTTGCAGTACAGATCGAGCCAAAATCTACGGCTTGAGTGAGTTCCAAGTCAATATATTGCAGACTGACGCCAAAGCCGAGTGATAATTTCTCATTGGCTTTAAAGGCAAAACTGGGATTAATATTGATTGTTAGTACTTCTGAACGAATAGCGTGGTAACGACCTTGCCATTGATCACTGTAATCAGTTGCTAAACCAAAAGGGGCTGTAACGCCGATACCTGCAACCATGCGATCATTGAGTCGATGAGCGTAAAACATATTAGGGACTAAAGCATCTTCACCAGCATCACCGCCATCACCACCGGGTTGTGCTGTACCACCGAAAACGGTCGGAATTGTTGAACCGCCATCGGTAAAGTCAGTTTGGGGCGAAATATAATGTAAGCCAACAGCCAGTTCAGATGCTGAGAGATTCGTTAACCCTGCTGGGTTGAAGAAAATAGTACTGGCATCATCTGCGACTGCTGCACTACCAGCAAATGCTCTACCAAGGCCTGTGACACTTTGTTCTTGAATGGCAAAGCCAGAAGCAAAGCCTAAAGAGCAGAATGTTGAGCTGGCGAGTATGACTGCAAGTTTGGTTTTCATATAATTCATTTAAGCACCCTAAATTTTTATTTTTTAACAAAAATAACTTACTTAATAAATAGGTGCAAGTCTTATCGCTAATTTATTGACGTTTATACAATAAATCCCAAACTCCGTGTCCTAATTTGTGACCCCGTTCTTCAAATTTAGTTAAAGGTCGATAATCAGGACGTGGAATATAGTCATTTTCCGCACAGTTTTGGAAGTCTGTGTTTTCCGAAACGTCAGCTAACATTTGTTCTGCATAGTGTTGCCAATCTGTCGCCATATGGAGGTGGCCATTTTG
>JABGUA010000001.1 GCA_018646825.1 Piscirickettsiaceae bacterium | reverse complement strand
TGTATCAACCGCTCATTTGCCTGCTGATGCACATCAAGTGGCGTTGATCACATTAACGCAAGAAAAAGGCGAAGAATATTGGCTGACACGCCAGAATTTCTACAGTATCACTCGCTATAATCATAGCCGTATGTATGCGATGGCTGTGACGCAATTGGCAGAGGCTATTCGCCAGAAGCACAAGCAATAATCATGATAAAAATAATAAAAATTGGGGCTGTTATTTGCAGTTTGGTTTTATTGTCTGCATGTACAAGTGGTCTATTTGAAAAAGGTGATAGTGCACCGAGTAATCCGCCCGATGTGTCTGGGATCCCTAATGCAGTTCCTAAAATAGAAAAAATTAGGCCACAAAACCAAAAAAGTTATGTGGTATTTGGCAAGCGTTATTACCCAATGAAAAGTGCGGCAGGGTATCGTGAAAAAGGCATAGCTTCGTGGTACGGCAACAAGTTCCATGGTAGGAAAACTGCGATTGGTGAGCGCTATGATATGTATCAAATGACGGCAGCACATAAGACATTGCCACTGCCAAGTTATGCTGAAGTAACTAATTTGAATAATGGCAGTAAGATTATTGTTAGGGTAAACGACCGTGGGCCATTTCATGGTGGAAGGATTATTGATTTATCCTATTCTGCTGCGAAGAAGTTAGATATTATTGGCAAAGGAACAGGGCAGGTTGAGGTACGGGCTATTGATGCCAAAACTTATGCTAACCAGATGGCAAAACCCGTTTCGGTTGCTGCTGTTAAACCCACAGTACCAGCTGTTAAACCTTTACCCACGGGTTATCATACTCATGAAGGTGACACACATAATCACGATGTTGTTGGTCCTGCAGTGTATTTGCAAGTTGGGACGTTTAGCTCGATTGAAAGGGCAGAATCTTTCAAGTCGCAACTAGCCGAACAAATTGAGGAGACAGTTTTTTTGATGCCGCTTTATCGGCCTCAAGGCGCTTTGTATCGTGTTAGAGTGGGGCCACTAGCTAATGTTGAAGCCAGTGAGTTAATGGCAGTGAAATTAAAGTCGCTGGGTGTGGCTGAAAGCCACGCAGTGATTGAGTAATTATTTAGAGAGTATTGATGTTGAAAATAGTAAAAAGCCTGATATTTGTAGGTTTAACTTTCCTTACGGCGGTGTCTTACGCTGCTATCACACCCGCGCCAAAAGCCCCGGAAGTGGCCGCTAAGTCGTATATTCTACAAGATTATAATAGTGGAAAAGTACTTGCTGCAGTCAATGCTGCTCAGCGTTTGCCACCTGCAAGTATCACTAAGTTAATGACGGCTTATGTGGTGTCTCAAGAATTAGAGTCTGGCAATATTGCTTTAGAAGATGAGGTGCTAATTAGCGAAAAAGCATGGCGGATGGTTGGGTCACGTAGCTTTATAGAAGTTAACAGTAGGGTCTCTGTTGAAGTGTTATTGCGCGGTATGATTATTCAATCAGGGAATGATGCGGCGGTTGCATTGGCGGAACATATCGCAGGCAGTGAAGAGACTTTTTCACAGATGATGAACCAGTATGCCCAACAATTAGGCATGTTCAACACTAACTATCAGAATGCGACGGGATTACCGGGAAAAGAGCACTATACGACGGCAGAAGATATCGCGATTTTATCGGCTGCGGTAATTCGTGATTTGAAACATTACGCTTGGTATTCTGAGAAAGAATTTACATATAACAATATTACACAGCATAACCGGAATAAGTTGCTATGGCGTGATAAGAGTGTTGATGGTTTAAAAACAGGCCACACAGAAGAGGCCGGTTATTGTCTTGCGGCCTCAGCAAAACGTGACGGTATGCGGTTGATTTCTGTTGTGCTGGGGACTCGTAGTGAAAATGCGCGAGCCCAAGAAACCCAAAAGTTATTTAATTATGGTTTCCGTTTTTTTGAGACCCATGATTTGTATCAGGCTGGCCAGCAAATTGCTGATAGTAAAGTCTGGCAGGGTGCGGCGGATAAAGTACTTTTAGGTTTAGACAAGGCTTTGACTATTACTGTGCCGCGCGGTCGTTATGATGAATTGGTTGCAACAACCAATATTCAAAAGCCGATTATTGCGCCTATTGTTGACGGTCAGGTATTAGGGGAAGTTCAAATTCATCTGGCAGGTGAGTTGGTGGCAACAGAGCAATTAGTTGCAATAGCGGCCGTAGAGAAAGGGAGCTGGTGGCGCCAATTACTCGATATGTTGCTTATGCTGATTTGGGGCTAGAGAACAGTGGCAGATGTTTTTATAAATGGATCTTTTATAGCGGCTGAGCAAGCTACTGTGTCTGTTTTTGACCGTGGCTTTTTGCTAGGCGATGGCGTATATGAAGTGATTCCGGTTTATGCAGGCCGTTGCTTCGAATTAGCCGGTCATTTAAACCGACTTAAAAATAGCTTAGCGGGCGTTAAGATGGCTAACCCATATAACGATCAAGAATGGGAATCGTTATTTGATACGTTAATTAAGCGTAATGGTGGTGGTGAACAGGCGTTATATATGCAAGTATCTCGAGGAGTTGCACCGCGTGATCATGTGTTTCCTGAGGGCGTTGATCCTAGCGTATTTGTGATGACGAATCCGTTACATCCAGTGTCAGAGAAAGTTAAAACTCAAGGTATTAAAGTTGTGACGTTGAATGATACGCGTTGGCAGCGGTGTGATATCAAAGCGATTAGTTTATTGCCGAATAGTTTACTTAAACAGGAAGCTAAGGAAGCGGGTGCAGATGAAGCGTTATTGATTCGGAATGGTTTTATGACTGAAGGATCTGCCAGCAATAGCTATGCTGTCTTTGATAGTGTGATTTATACTGCCCCTAAAAATAATCAAATTTTACCGGGCATTACACGTGATGTGGTGCTGTCTTTAGCTGAACAAGCTGGGATTGCAGTGGTAGAAGAAGCTGTTGCGGAAGCGCGTTTGTCAGTGGCCGATGAATTGTGGGTGAGTAGTTCGACAAAAGAGATACTGCCGATTACGACATTGAATGGTCAAGCTGTAGGCTCTGGCAAACCAGGCCCTGTTTGGCATCAGATTGATGCTTTGTATCAACAAGTAAAAGCGGAGGCATAATTATGGCTGTTGAAGAGCGTGATACCTTAATTGAGTTTCCTTGTGACTTTGATATTAAAGCGATGGGATTGAGCGGCACGACGTTTGAGACGACCGTGCTCAGTATTGTCAATGAATATGTTGACGATATAAAAGAAGGGGCGATTAAAACGAAGCAAAGTTCAGGGGGTAAGTTTACCTCTATGACGATCACTGTTTATGTTGAAAGCCAAACTCAACTAGATGCTATCTATCAAGCACTGAGCGGGAACGACTTGGTTAATTACGTTCTTTAATCATTTTATGATTGTTAAAGATTTGGGTTTGGTCGATTATGCTTCGACTTGTCTTGCTATGCAGGACTTTACAACAAGCAGGGTTGCTGAGACAGCCGATGAATTGTGGCTGTTAGAACATCATCCCGTTTTTAGCCAAGGTACAAATGGCCAAGCTGAACATTTGCTTGATTTAGGTCAGATTCCTTTAGTGCAATCTGATCGGGGAGGACAGGTAACGTATCATGGTCCTGGTCAACTGATCGCTTATACATTATTCGATCTAAGACGTTTTGGTATTGGTGTCCGTGATATGGTGAGCCGCTTAGAGGACAGTGTGATAGCTATATTGTCTGGGCATGGGATTGAGGCTTATTCTGACCCAGATGCACCAGGAGTGTATGTTGCAGGCGAAAAGTTGGCATCTCTGGGACTTAGAGTAAAGCATGGTGCTTGTTATCATGGCATTAGTATTAATGTTGATATGGATTTAACGCCTTTTTTGTCGATTAATCCTTGCGGTTATCAGGGAATGAAAATGACTGATTTGAATAGCTTAGGTTGTGAGTTGTCGATGATAGAAGTAAAACAACAATTTGTAGCTGCTTTAACTGAACAAATGAAATAAAGGTGTTTGAATGTCTGAAATAGGTCATGAAAAAAGAGACGTTGATGCGTTAAGAGGTGAATCAAAGGTATCTCGGATTCCAATTAAAGTGGTACCGAGCGAACCTAAAAGAAAGCCTGCATGGATAAGAGCTAAGGCGCCTGTGACGCCAGAAGTGGTCAGATTGAAAGCGTTATTACGTGAACATGATTTGCATACGATCTGTGAAGAAGCCGCTTGCCCAAATTTGGGCGAATGCTTTACCCACGGTACGGCGACGTTTTTGATTATGGGACAGATTTGTACTCGCCGATGTCCTTTCTGCGATGTGGCGCATGGTAAACCTGATCCATTAGATGAAAACGAGCCTGCCCATTTGGCAAAAACAATTGCGGCTATGCAATTAAAACATGTGGTGGTAACGTCGGTTGACCGTGATGATTTACGCGATGGAGGCGCGGCGCATTTTAAGGCCTGTATTAAAGAGATTCGAGCACAATCACCGGAGACAAATATTGAAGTCTTGGTACCTGATTTTCGAGGGCGAATGAATGTGGCCCTAGAAGTCTTGGCAGACAGTCCTCCAGATATTTTTAATCATAATTTAGAAAGTATTCCTCGCTTATATAAAGCAGTACGTCCTGGTTCGGATTATCAATGGTCATTGGATTTGATTAAAAATTTCCAAGAACAACATCCAGAGGTGCCGACGAAATCAGGCCTTATGTTAGGGTTGGGCGAGACAATGGATGAGATCAAACAGGTGATGCAAGATTTGCGTGACCATGGCTGTCGAATGTTAACTTTAGGCCAATATTTACAGCCAAGCCGGCATCATCTAGCCGTCGAACGGTTTGTAACGCCTGCTGAATTTGATGCGTTGGCTGTTGTGGCCAAAGAGATGGGTTTTGAACATGTGGCCAGTGGTCCAATGGTCCGTTCGTCATACCATGCTGATTTACAGGCACAAGGTGAGCACGTCTCTTAGCTAAATTGGGCTAGTCTTTGTTTTAAAACATAAAATAAGGTTAAAAGTGTACAAATGTTTGTATCACGTATAATGCTGTGATGAATTTGAACTGCATAGACAGAACGTGAGGTCATAGGATGAGTGATTTTTTACCCGGACTAGAAGGCGTTGCCGCCACTAAATCTTCCATTTCGTTTATTGATGGTGAGCAAGGTTTACTTTCTTACCGCGGCTATCCGTTAGAAACCTTGGCAGAGAATAGTAGCTTTGAAGAAACTACCCTATTACTGCTTGATGGTGAGTTGCCTTCTGCGAATGACTTGACAGGTTTTACCAAGAAGTTAAGAAGTCATTACCGGATTAAATATCATATCCGTGAAATGATGTACCATTTTCCATCCACAGGGCACCCTATGGATATGTTGCAGACTGCGGTATCAAGTTTGGGCATGTTTTATCCAGGTACAGAATGTTTGACAGATTCCGATATCTGCGAAGATCTTAATTACGTCCGAAATATGACAGTTAATATCATTGCCCAAATGGCACCGCTGGTGGCAATGTGGCAACATATCCGTCAAGGCTATGATCCTATCGAACCACGTGAAGATTTATCGGTTGCTGAAAATTTACTCTACATGTTTACCGGTAAAGAACCCGATCCGATGCTGGCTAAAATCATGGATGTTTGCCTGATTTTACATGCGGAACATACTTTAAATGCATCTACGTTCTCTGCATTGGTGTCAGGTTCTACTCTAGCGACTCCATATAGTGTTATTTCGGGGGCAATTGGTACCCTGTCTGGTCCGTTGCATGGCGGAGCTAATTCTAAAGTCGTTGAAATGTTAAAGGAAATCGGCAGTGCCGATAAAGCTGAAGCATGGGTCGATAATGCTTTGGCTAATAAAGAAGTCATTTGGGGTATGGGTCACCGAGAGTATAAAGTCAAAGATCCTCGTGCAACGATTTTACATAAATTGGTCGGGGAGTTAATTGAAGATCGTGGTAGCAAGTTAGATAGTACTTTCGAGACGGCAATGAAAGTTGAAGAACTCTGTGTTGATCGCTTGGGCCATAAGGGCGTATATCCCAATGTAGATTTCTATTCAGGTATTTTATATGCTGAAATGGGTATTCCAGCTGATCAGTTTACTGCGTTATTTGCGGTGGCACGTTCAGCAGGTTGGTTAGCACACTGGGGGGAACAAATTTCAAATAATCGTATTTACCGCCCGACGCAAATCTATATTGGCAGTGATGTACGTGACTATGTACCAATGGTGAAACGTTAGTCGAGAGTTGAATTAGCAGATAACAGTTTTACTGCTTTCACCTTGTTGCTCGCGTACTAAGCGTGGCACAAGATAACCAGATAGATTCCTTCTTAATTGCTTAATTAATTCGATGCCAATTTTTTCTGTTACGTCAAAATGTCCGGCGCCAGCGACGGGATCGAGTAGATGCAAATAATAAGGTAGCACGCCCACTTCAATTAGCCTTTCGCTGAGGTTGGTCAGCGCTTCTGCAGAGTCATTAATCCCTTTCAATAATACTGTTTGGTTGAGTAATTGCACTTGGGCTTGGGCCAAGGCTTTTAATGCTTCAGCTTCAGCCTGTGTTAATTCATGACTATGGTTGGCGTGAATGACCATGACAACTTGAAAGCGTGTCGACGTTATCCATGATAATAAACCGTCATTAATGCGTTCAGGTAATACGACAGGAAGACGGGTATGAATACGTAGTCGTTTGAGGTGAGGAATCAGTTCGAGTTCTGACACCATTTGCGCTAATTTGTTGTCACTCAGTGCTAAGGGGTCACCCCCGCTTAAGATGATTTCATTGATAGACGTATCTTGTTGTAATGTAATTAGCGTTTGCTGCCATTGGCTGGCTAATGGATTGCTATCGTTATAAGGAAAATGACGTCTAAAACAATATCGGCAATGGATGGCACAAGCCCCAGTCGTTAACAGCAAGGCGCGTCCGTGGTATTTTTGAAGTAATCCAGGGCTGGTGATAGCCAATTGGTCGCCAACAGGATCGTTTACAAAGCTCTTATGGGTAAATCCTTCATCAATTAACGGAAAAACTTGGCGTAATAAGGGATCGAGCGGGTCGCCATGGCGCATTTTGTTGATATAACTTTGTGTTACCCGTAGTGGGAACTGTTTTAGAACAGTGTCATCGATAGCATCGAGACGATCAGTTAAACCGAGCTGTGCCAAGAGTTCATTAGGATCCTTAATGGCATTGGCTAAGGCGGTCTGCCAGCCTTGCTTTGGTAACACCGTGGGTGTTTGAGGTATCATATTGCGCCTAAGACTATAAACAGACGATAATCGTCCCCTATAAGAGGTTGCTATGGCAAGTGTAAGTACAAATCAATTTAAATCTGGCCTTAAATTTATGTTGGATGGCGATCCTTGTAGCATCATTGAAAATGAATTGGTTAAACCGGGTAAAGGTCAGGCTTTTAATCGTGTTAAGTTTCGTAACTTAAAAACGGGTCGTACGAATGAGCGAACATTTAAGTCTGGCGAGAGCGTAGAAAGTGCCGATGTTGTTGAGGTGGAACTAGAGTATTCCTATACTGATGGAGAATTTTGGTACTTTATGGATCCCGTTTCCTATGAGCAACACGCGGCTGATGCCAATGCAATTGAAGATTGTAAGAAATGGTTAAAAGAGCAATACGTCTACACGGTGACACAATGGAATGGCACCCCGTTATTAGTCACCGCACCTAACTTTGTTAATTTAGCTGTTACAGATACTGATCCAGGTTTAAAAGGTGACACTGCGGGTACAGGTGGTAAACCTGCGACATTAGAAACCGGTGCTGTGGTCCGTGTCCCCTTGTTTATGAACATTGGTGAGCTGTTACGAATAGATACTAGAAGTGGCGAGTACGTTGAGCGCGCTAAAGATTAATCATCGTCGGCTTGTGATGATGGCTTAATTTTATTTTATGCAAAGCGATTGGCGACCATCGGCTAATATAGAAACGATGAAAAGGCGGGCACAGCTATTGGCTGATGTCCGTCTTTTTTTTGCACGAAGGCAGGTGCTTGAAGTCGAGACGCCTATATTGTCTAAGGCTGCCCCGACAGCACCTTATTTGGATAGCTTTAAGACTGATTATATTCCCATTGGGACAGATCAAAGACAGGCATATTATTTACAAACGTCAGCTGAGTTTGCGATGAAGCGGCTGTTAGTTAGTGGTTCGGGCTCTATTTACCAAGTCGCAAAAGTATTTCGTAATGGCGAGTCAGGAAAACAACATTCGCCAGAGTTTACGATGTTGGAGTGGTATCGCGTTGAATTAACATTAGAACAGTTGATAGATGAAGTGACTGAGTTATTGACGTTGGTGGCTGGATTTTCTGATGCTGTTCGGTTGTCTTATGCGACCGTGTTTAAACAATACTTAGAATTAGACGTGTTTGGTTGTTCTGATGATGCTCTTAAGTCACTCGCTTTTTCTCATATTCCTAGTTTGGCAGCTGATTTTGAATTGGATCGTGATGGTTGGTTAGAATTACTCATGAGTGACGTGATCGAACAAAAATTAGCAGAACTAGACCAGCCTGTTTTTATCTATGATTTTCCTGCGTCTCAAGCACAATTAGCCAAAATAAAAATAGATGAGGAAGGGAATCTAGTCGCGGCCCGTTTTGAACTTTATGCTGGTGGGTTAGAGCTAGCTAATGGCTACGATGAGCTATTAGATGCAGAAGAGTTGCGACAGCGCTTTATGCTGGACAATCAACAGCGGGTGTCATTAGGAAAGCAAGAAATGCCTATTGATGGACAATTGCTCGAGGCGATGGAGGCAGGTTTACCACAATGTACTGGGGTGGCTTTGGGTTTGGACCGGCTGTTGATGCTCGTTTTAAAAAAGGAAGAGATTAATCAAGTGATATTTGAGAATTGCTAAGTCTCTTTTGCGATAACTGTATGATTATTTAGCGTCGATTCACTGTCCATCAAGGCTAAAGACTTTGTTTCGCAGGAAGTGAATTGCTTTTGTTTTTGGTGTT
>JABGUA010000002.1 GCA_018646825.1 Piscirickettsiaceae bacterium | reverse complement strand
TTTTAGGCATTAGACAGCAGTGTATAGGGTGAGGGATTTGAACGTCTTAGAGGGGCTTAAAGAGCGCCTGATGCCCTGCTTTTTTATTATACTTTCTTAGTCCCTAACACTCTTCTGAATCCACTCTTTTTTGTGTGGAGGTGGGTACTATATAGATATAAGCATGAGATATAGCCCCCCCCGTCTATAATTCTGTTCATAAAGTGAGAGATGATAAGGTGCAATTTGAGTGCAGATTTGTAGCTGTACGACCCTATTTATATTAAAGTCACCTATCGAAACCTAGTTATAACGTGATATGATAACTATTGATTAAACCAGCTTGAGATTGTGATTCCGGTGGTCGTGGGTTCGAGCCCCATCACTCACCCCATTTTCTAGTTTGGTCTCAGCTTATTCTAAGTCGAGTTTCTTCAATTTATAACGCAATGCGCGGAATGATATACCCAGCTTTTTTGCGGCTGCGGTTTTATTCCAACGTGCCGATTCTAATGCTTCCGTAATCAATTGTCTTTCTTGATCTTCCAAGTGAGCACCTAGATCACTTGATAAAGTTGGGGCCACCTGTTTTTGAATGGGATCCCCTCTCTTAGTCAGACTCACCTCTGGACGATGTCGTTGTTCTGGCAACATCAAGTCCGTTTCGGTAATACCTTCTCCTTCCATCCAGGTCAGAGCACGTTCTAATATATTTTCCAATTCACGCACATTACCTGGAAAACTGTATATTTGTAATGCGGTCATTGCGTCATTGTTGATCTCTGGTGGCTCTTCTAGGCCATTTTTAGCCGCCAACTGTTCTAAGATGTGATCGACCAAGTCCCGTAAAACACGTAACTTAACTGGCTTTGAAATAAAATCAAAAGCACCTAGTTTTAATGCCTGGACTGCTAAGTCCATATTGCCATGGGCACTGATAACAGCCACCGGCAAATCAGGTTTGTTGGCTTGTAAGGCTTTGACGAAGTCCAAACCATTGCCATCGGGTAACCGCATATCTGTTAGACAAAAATCAAAATTTTGTTGTGATAATGCTTGTTCAGCCTGAGCAATATTTTCTGCTGTGACACAATCTACTGACATACTTTCAAGCGTCATGGTCAACAGCTCAAGAATATCTGGCTCATCATCGATCACTAAGGCTTGTGGATTCATTTCAAATTCTCTTGTTTTCTCACTGGTATATGTAAACTAAAGCAGCTTTTCCCGACCCTATCAAAAACATAACTGAGTCGAACACCATTAGCCTGACAAAGCTCCCGTGCTAGATATAGACCCAAACCTGTCCCCCCTTGCCGTTCTGACTGAAAGGGTTCAAATAAAACAGGTAAAATCGCCTCAGACACACCAGGGCCATTATCAATCACATCGACCCAGACTTCTCTGCCCTCGATCCCGAGTACAACCTGCACCCGTTGTTCGCTGCCTTTTTGTTCTGAATAATGCCAAGCATTGTCTAATAAATTCCATAGTACTTGGCGTAATTGTTCCGCATCAAGATAAACATTAGCTTATGGCGCTTTAATAACTAACTCGATATCTTGTTCTAATAGTTGTTTGTAATTAACAAATTCAGCCACTAATTGTGTTAACCATGATGCCAACACAATCACGGTTGGCTCGACTGTCTTACGCCGACTCATTTGTAATATTGTTTCAATAATATTGTTTACGCGTAGACTGTGTCGTTGAATGATATCCGTAAGCTTTCGCGTTTCTGGCTGATCATTATTGGCTTCAGAAAGAAGCTCACCAGCATGACTAATGGCCCCTAGCGGGTTACGTATTTCATGGGCGATACTGGCCGTTAACTGTCCAAGGGATGCCAACTTTAGCTGTTGTGCTTATTGAGATATTGCGGCACTGTTTTCGATATAGAGCACTGATTCCCCACTCTCGAGTAAAATAGCATTAATCGCTAATTCGGGTAAATCAGATCTAGCCTGAAAAGACATAAAAGGCCTGCTCATGTTTTGTCGCCACTGCCAAAGCTGCTCACCTAATTCTGGCACACATTGCTTCAAAAATGGTTTTTTGTCCGTATCCTGAATCGCTAATAATTGACGAGCAGATTGATTACTTAACTGAATTTGGCCTTCGGTATTGACCACCAACACCTCGGTCTGCATTCGGCTGATAATATGCTCATTTAACATGGCTAAATTAATAATATCTGCGGCGCGCTCATCAGCTAATTGCTGACTGACCGTTATCTTTTTAGATAAAATTTGCGTCAGAATCGCTGTCGCAAAAAAGGTCGCACCCAAAATACCGGCATCACTATACTCTGTCATTCCAATATTCAGTATTTCTGAATAAGCAGACTCTAGCAAAATAGCCAGTGTTGCAATTGCGGCGATAAATATGGACAAGCGGCCAGGCATTAACACACCACCAGCCACAACGACGACGACCAGCAAAGACCCTAAACTGGTCTTCAATCCGCCACTGGCATGGATCAATAGGGTAATGACGACAATATCAATCAGTAACTGACATTTAGTTTGGGTCGAAAAAGGCACCCAACGCTGTACGGTCATAAAAAGTAAACCAACCGCTAACAGGAAATAGAGCTGACTGACAAAGCTATACAAGCTAGGGTCAGACTCTCCTAAAAAGCCAGGGGGTAACCCTAAATAAAAGACCGCCAATAAAATAGCCGCTAAGAACAAGCGGTAACCTGCAAATACCGTTAATGAGCGCCATGATGTAGCGTCGTTAATGGGATCTAGCTGGACGTTTAACCCTGCCATTATTTGTCTTGTTGATCTGCCTCTAGATGGCTTGCTGAACAATAGAACTTATTCGCAGCTTGCACCGCTTCCTGTTCAAGAATATGTAGTCCACAATGCTGGCAACTCACCATTTTCTCAGCCGGCGATTCTGACTCCAATTGTTGTCGTTTTTGCTTACGTAGAAAACTGCCGATAATCATATACAGCAATAGACCAATCGCAATTAAAACCAAAATCCGCATAGTGAAACCTTACACATAAAAAAGGGTATCTGCTAAGGATACCCTTTTCTGCTCTGAGTTGCTAAAGTCTAGCCTCTTGATGCACGTTTACGCTCATGCTCAAGCAAGAATTTTTTACGTACTCGTAATGATGTCGGCGTGACTTCTAATAATTCGTCCTCGCCGATAAATTCGAGCGCTTGCTCTAAACTCATTCTAATTGGCGGTGTTAAGTTAATAGCTTCATCAGTACCAGATGCACGTACATTTGTTAATTGTTTCCCTTTTAAAGGGTTCACGACTAAATCGTTATCTCGTGAATGAATACCAATGACCATACCTTCGTAAACATCATCGTTATGGCCAATGAACATACGGCCGCGTTCTTGTAGATTGAAGATAGAGAAAGCCACGGCTTTACCCATACCATTGGCAATTAGGACGCCATTCATACGTTTACCAAAATCACCGACTTTAACCGGTGCATAGTGATCAAAAACACTGAAGATCAAACCGGTACCTTGGGTCGCGGTCAAAAATTCAGTGCGGAAGCCAATCAAGCCACGAGATGGAATAATAAAGTCTAGTCTTACACGGCCTTTACCATCTGGCACCATGTCACTTAATTGCGCACCACGTTCGCCCAGTTTTTCCATAATACTGCCTTGATGAATCTCTTCTACATCAGCGGTCACGGCTTCATAGGGTTCTTCTTTGACGCCATCCACTTCTCGGATGATCACTTCTGGACGCGACACGCCCATTTCAAAGCCTTCACGACGCATATTTTCAATCAATACTGATAAATGTAATTCACCCCGACCTGACACTTTAAACTTATCTGGGTCTTCTGGTAGCTGGTCTACTTTTAATGCCACGTTATGAATCAATTCGCGATCTAGACGTTCTTTGATTTGACGTGTCGTAACAAACTTACCTTCTTTCCCTGCCATCGGTGAATTATTGACTTGGAATGTCATCGTCACGGTGGGTTCATCGACGGATAATGGCGGCAGTGCTTCCACTTCTGCTGGATCACACAATGTATCT
This sequence comes from Piscirickettsiaceae bacterium, assembly GCA_018646825.1. Lineage (GTDB taxonomy): Bacteria > Pseudomonadota > Gammaproteobacteria > Nitrosococcales > Methylophagaceae. The sequence goes on along the minus strand of JABGUA010000002.1, from coordinate 1,959 downwards.
GAAATATTCAGCGGATCTAGACCCGTAAAGGCAATGATATCGCCTGCTTGTGCCGATTCAACTTCTTCACGTTGTAAGCCCATAAAGCCCATTACGGTCAATACGCGGCCATTACGTGTTTTGCCTTCGGTATCAATCACAGTTACTGGTGTATTTGTCTTGACTACGCCCCGTTCGATACGGCCAACGCCGATAACGCCGACATAGCTGTTGTAGTCTAAAGAAATGACCTGCATACGGAAGGGACCGTCAGCGTTTACTTTCGGTGATTCAACCTTATCTACCACTAATTGGAATAAAGGAGTCATATCACCTTCACGTACGGTTTCTTCCATTCCCGCAAAACCATTCAGACCCGAAGCATAGATCACCTCGAAATCAAGTTGCTCATCCGTCGCATCTAAGTTTGCGAATAAGTCAAAAGTTTGATCTAACACCCAACTTGGACGCGCACTGGGTTTATCAATTTTATTAATAACGACAATGGGTTTCAAACCTAAGGCCAGTGCTTTTTGGGTCACGAAACGCGTTTGTGGCATTGGACCTTCTGACGAATCAACCAAAAGTAAAACTGAATCAACCATCGATAAAACACGTTCAACCTCACCACCAAAATCGGCATGGCCTGGGGTGTCTACGATATTAATATGATAACCATTCCAGCGAATAGCGGTATTTTTTGACAGAATTGTAATGCCGCGTTCACGCTCTAAATCATTGGAGTCCATCACGCGTTCTTGTAACTCTTCATGTTCGCTGAAGGTACCAGATTGGCGTAACAACTGATCCACCAACGTTGTTTTACCATGATCGACGTGGGCGATAATAGCGATATTGCGCAGGGTCAAATGCGCTCCCTGGACAAGTGTCCAAATTGGCTAGAAACAGTTAATGTTAAGTTTTTTGATGAAAGCTTGGAGCCAGTATCCGCGTGGAAAATGAAAACTTCATCAGGCCGCATATGTTTGCAATCCGACATACGCGTCTTCCGACGTCATTCTCAGAATACTTGTCGGGACACGAGGCGATACAGGCCAATCCGAATGCCCATTGGGACCAGAACCTGGCGATGCAAGTCACCTATTTGGGTGAGGACGAACTTGAAGGGCTCAAATGCCACAAAGTCCACGTCAACGTCGTGCTGAAGTCGGGGGCCGTTGAGCCACACGATGGCAGGACGTTCTGGCTCGCGGAAGAAAGGAACTACTTGCCGGTCAAGGCGCTAGCATATACGTACCGTTTCTCCAAAGAGATTCCAGTAGCGCAGTCCGTCGTCAATGACCTGCGGGAAATCGAACCAGGAGTCTGGTTTCCGTTCGACGTAACCCACACGTCTTACAATAAGTTCGCAATCCAGCGGGAAGGGCGCCAGAAGCTGCAGTGGGAACGTCGATACGTGGTGGAGCGAGTGAAGGCGAATCCGAAGTATGATCGGGAGTTTTTTTCGATTGTCGAGTTTCCTGACGGAACGGCAATGTATGACGTGAAAGACGGCAAGATTACACGGAGCTGGCGGCAAGGCGCTCCCGAAGCGACGGGTGGCCCGGCGGCAGCTGAGGGATTTCAGCGGTGGTGGATATTATGGGCGAATTTGGCAGTCGTGTTGCTCGTGGCAGCCATCGTCATCATCCGAAAGATGACTGTTACTGGAGGCACCGTCAAGCAGTAATTGAATTATGTTCGTGGCCACGGACTGATTCTCAAGGCAATGTCGATGGAATGGTTCGAATCTATCGAAAGCCCAATTCCACAGGCCTGTTAGCGGTTGTTCACATTTTTGAAATGTTTGTCATGGGAGTGAAGCGATGAAAACTGCGTTAAGGTTTGCAGCAATCTGTTTGCTCCCGGTGAACGGTACCTACCTGGGATTCTCAATGGCAGTCGGTCAAGACGTTGAGCACAACGGAGCAACATGTAGTGATGGGGAGGATTGCAACATAACCACGCATTGTGTCGCCG
>JABGUA010000121.1 GCA_018646825.1 Piscirickettsiaceae bacterium | reverse complement strand
TAAGCCCCTTTGCAGCGTTGATGAACTTTGGTTACAGCATTGAATATGTTTTCCGCTGTTGGCGTTAAGTCACATTCTTCCTGTAACTCATGTGCCAGTATGTTTAACAATACTTCCGAATCAGAATCGGTGTTTAGGTGCCGGCGATCAGTCTGAAACAATTCATCTTTTAAAGTTTTGGTATTGGTTAGGTTGCCGTTGTGAGCTAATGTGATTCCAAAAGGTGAATTAACATAAAACGGTTGGGCTTCTGCCAGGGTCGAGCATCCTGCTGTTGGGTAGCGGATATGACCTATTCCCATATTACCATTGAGGCCGCGCATGTGGCGGGTATGAAAAACATCCTTCACTAAACCGTTCGCTTTTCGCAAGAAAAACTTGCCGTCGTCATTACACGTCACTATACCTGCTGCATCTTGCCCGCGGTGTTGCATGACCGTCAAACCATCGTAAAGTGCCTGGTTTACTTCAGAATGTCCCACGATGCCAATAATTCCGCACATATTTATTACCTAACTATAAATTAACGTATTGCGCTAAGCCGACAGGCAAAAACTGTCTGGCCCAAATGGCAAGCTTTTCGAAATGTTCGATCAATACTGCATTTTGCCACCAATCATCATTAGGCATCGGTGTCGCTGCAGCAAGTAATACCAGTAACGTAACAATAGCGACACCGCGTAATATGCCAAAAAGTACGCCTAACATACGATCAGTACCGCTCAAGCCAGTTTTTTCGACAATAGCTGCAATTAGGTGGTTCACTAAGGCACTAAGAATAAGTGTAACAATGAATAAGGCTGCGAAGGCTGCGAATAAGCTGACAGATGGTGTTGATATATAGTCTGACAATAAAACTGAAAACTGGGGAGAAAACGTTAGCGCAACCCAGAAAGCCAGAACCCATGCGGCTAAGGAGAGAACTTCTTTAACGAAGCCACGGACAACACTGATTATCGCAGATAATGCAATGATGCCGATAATGACATAATCAATCCATAACATAGGGTATGTAATGCTTACCGTTGCTGTAAAGGTGAGATTTTACCAGAACCACCCCAAATAGCGCAGCACTTTTTCTACTTATTGTAATTTAATGACCTGTGGGTTCAGCTGAAGGTGTTGTTTCATTTTACTGACAATCTCATCAACTTTATTACGATCCGCTTCAGGACCAATTCTAAGGCGATAAATCAATTTATCTTGGCTGTTTTTTGCTGCCTGTATATTAGCAATATAACCTAATTTTTTAACTTTCTTTTGTAGCGATTCCGCATTGTCTTTAACCCCAAAGCTCGCCAACTGAATTACCCATTGTGGTCCAACCGATTTGGCTTTTGTTAGTGGTTTAGTTTCTGGCACTACCTTCTTCTTTGGCTCAGCTTTTTTTACGGCGGCTACTTTTTCTTCAGGTATAACCACTGGTTTTACTTCCGGCTTTGATGTGTCAGCCATCGGTTTTGTCTCGTCTATGACCTCGTCTATTTTAGTCGTTACTGCTTCTCTGACACTGTTATCATTAATCGCCGCAGTTACATCATCCCCCAAGTTATGAGGATCAATTAAGGTTTCTTGTTCTACGTCTATTACTTCACTGTCAGACGATTGAATCGATGATTCGAACTTTGGTAAAGCAACTTCGCTGGTTTCTTCAATATTATCATTGGCATTTTTCACTAACACCAATGCCGCAATGAGGATGACGGCTAATACAAGTAATGCTCCGATTAATCGTTGTTTTGTCATATCAGCCATTTTATTCTACTTGCCTTTTGAAGGATTAATGCCGGTTTTCAGAACCCACACCATGATAGCTGGTTTTTTCATTGGCAAGCAATGCATCACTGCCCGCTTCCCCTTCTATCGGTTTAGGCATAGTTTGCAATGCTTGCTCTAAGACTTCAGAAATCCAATGAACAGGAATAATGGTTAACCCTTCTTTGATATTATTAGGAATGTCTTTCAAGTCTTTCACGTTATCTTTCGGTATCAAGACCGTATCTATACCACCTCTTAATGCGGCTAATAACTTTTCTTTTAAGCCACCTATTGGTAATACTTCACCGCGTAATGTGATCTCACCTGTCATGGCGACATTCGCTTTAACTGGAATACCTGTCACTGCTGATACTAAAGCTGTACACATACCGATACCTGCACTAGGCCCGTCTTTTGGTGTGGCACCTTCAGGAACGTGAAAATGCACATCATGTTTCTGCATTACATCTGGATCTATTGCCCAATCTCTCGATCTTGAGCGGACAACTGTTGTGGCAGCTTGAATTGATTCTTGCATCACATCGCCCAACTTACCAGTATAAGTAGCTTTACCTTTACCAGGCATGATGGCGGTTTCAATGGTTAGTAACTCGCCCCCGACTTCTGTCCATGCTAAACCAGTGACTTGGCCAACTTGATCAGTCTCCTCTGCGATACCATAGTGATAACGATACACACCTAGATACTCTTCTAAATTATCTTTGGTTACCGTTACTGTTTTAACCTTTTTATTTTGTAATATTTCTTTCACTACTTTTCTGAAAACTTTAGAAATCTCACGCTGTAAATGTCTCACGCCCGCTTCTCGGGTATAGCGACGAATCATTTCTAATAAGGCGCCATCTTCTAATGTCACTTCTTCAGCTTTCAAACCATTGTCTTTCATTGCTTTAGGCAATAAATATTTTATGGCAATGTTGAATTTTTCATCCTCGGTATAACCCGATAGATGAATGACTTCCATTCTATCGCGCAGCGCATCGGGAATATTCAAAGAGTTTGCTGTACAGACGAACATGACATCACTCAAGTCATAGTCAACTTCCATATAGTGATCGCCGAAATGTGCATTTTGTTCCGGGTCTAGAACCTCTAGCAATGCTGAAGCCGGGTCACCACGAAAATCC
>JABGUA010000003.1 GCA_018646825.1 Piscirickettsiaceae bacterium | reverse complement strand
TGGAAAAAAGAAACCAGAATTGACGGCGAACATTGGGTAGAAAAAAATACCGATGGCCTTTAAACCAAACCCCACTCTTTTATGGTAATAATTAAATAATGAAGCGGCTTTTTTGGTTAATCACATTCTGCTGTGTCTTCCTTTGGTCAGCCATCGGCGCCTTTGACCGCATAACTTGGCTTTTGGAAGTAGCACCCGCCGTCATCGGCTTGGTTGTGCTTATTGCGACTTATAAGCCTTTTCCCCTAACCACACTCGTCTATAGCTTAATTTTAATCCATTGCATTATCCTGATGGTCGGTGGCCATTACACCTACGCAGAAGTCCCTTTATTTAATGAACTGAAAGAGCTTATGGGATCAAGTCGCAATAACTACGATAAAGTCGGCCACCTTGCTCAAGGGTTCATTCCTGCCATGATCACCCGTGAAATCGTCATCAGGAAAAATGTTTTCAACAACACAGCTTGGCAAAACTTCTTTATCGTTTGTTTTTGCTTAGCTTTTAGTGCTTTTTATGAACTGATCGAGTGGGCTGTTGCGCTCATTAGTGGAGAAGGCGCGCATGCTTTCCTAGGAACACAAGGTTATATCTGGGATACCCAATCGGATATGGGCTATGCCCTAGTCGGTGCCATTTTAAGCCTAATACTCTTTAGCCGTTATCACGACAAACAATTACGACAATTACCACAAACTAGCGCTTAACTATCCACTCACTAATCACATTCAATTAGTTCGACTTTATAACCATCTGGATCTTCTACAAAAGCAATCACCACTGTGCCATGCATCATCGGCCCGGCTTCCCGCACCACATTGCCCCCACGCTGTCTGATTCTTTCACACGCTGCCGCCGCATCATCCACCGCAACGGCAATATGCCCGTAGCCCCCGCCACCCTCATAACGATTAGTTTCCCAATTATGCGTTAACTCCAGCACTGTATTAGCTGACTCATCACCGTAACCGACAAAAGCCAGAGTAAATTTGCCATCGGGGTATTCTTCTCGTCGGAGTAGCTTCATACCTAATACCTCAGTATAAAATGCCAATGATTTCTCCAAATCTCCCACACGTAACATGGTATGTAATAGTCTCATCGTTATTTCCTCATGGGCATGGGTTTACAATAAGTCAGGCAGTATCAAAAAAGGGGAAATGCTAATCCTGCCGGTCTATCCCTAAACTACTCCAAATGTCATCAACCCGCTTGATCACATCAGGATCACGCTCTATCGGTCTACCCCATTCCCGATTTGTTTCACCCGGTAATTTATTGGTCGCATCCATCCCCATTTTGGAACCTAAACCAGAAACTGGGGAAGCAAAATCGAGGTAATCAATAGGTGTATTTTCAATCAAGGTCGTATCTCTAGCCGGATCCATTCTTGTAGTAATAGCCCAAATCACATCTTTCCAGTCACGGACATCAACATCGTCATCGACCACGATCACAAATTTGGTATACATAAACTGACGTAAGAAAGACCACACCCCCATCATCACGCGTTTTGCATGGCCAGGATATTGCTTCTTCATACTCACTACTGCAACCCGGTATGAGCAACCCTCGGGCGGTAAATAAAAATCACTAATTTCAGGGAACTGCTTTTGTAAAATAGGAACAAACACTTCATTCAGTGCCACACCCAGTATCGCAGGCTCATCTGGTGGACGGCCTGTATAAGTACTGTGATAAATCGGATCTTTTCGTTGTGTTATGCGTTCAATCGTAAAAACGGGAAAACTATCTACTTCATTGTAATAACCGGTATGATCGCCATATGGCCCTTCATCCGCCATATCGTCTGGGTAAATAAAACCTTCTAATACAATTTCAGCACTCGCAGGGACTTGCAAATCATTAGTCTGACACGCTACTAATTCAGTTTTAGAACCACGTAACAACCCTGCAAAAGCATATTCAGACAAGCTATCTGGCACCGGCGTCACTGCAGCCAAAATCGTTGCCGGATCACAGCCCAATACCACACTAATAGGAAATGGTTCGCCCGGATGAGTTTGCTGCCATTCTTTAAAATCTAATGCACCACCACGATGAGATAACCAACGCATAATAACGCGGTTCTTACCCAAGACTTGTTGGCGATAAATCCCCATGTTTTGTCGTGATTTATGCGGGCCTTTAGTGACCACTAAACCCCAGGTAATTAATGGCGCGGCATCTTCTGGCCAACAAAGCTGAATCGGATATTGGCTTAAATCTATAGCATCGCCTTCTATGACTTGTTCCTGACACGCTGCCTTTTTAACTACCTTCGGTGCCATATTCAAAACTTGCTTATAAATCGGCAACTTCTGCCAAGCATCCTTCATTCCTTTTGGCGGCTCCGGCTCTTTTAAAAAAGCCAACAATCGTCCGACATCTCTTAAAGCGTCAACAGAGTCTTCTCCCATCCCCATCGCAACACGATCAGGCGTACCAAACAGATTAGCCAATACAGGAATGCGACTGCCTTTCGGGTTTTCAAATAATAATGCGGGGCCACCAGCGCGTAATACCCGATCACAGATCTCTGTCATCTCTAAGACAGGATCCACTTCAACACTAATCCGCTTCAACTCACCGCGCTGCTCTAAATTCGCGATAAAGTCGCGTAAATCAGTATATTTCATTAATTATTAAGACCTTAAGCAGCGATACCACTATGACGCAGTAAAGCATCTATTTCAGGCTCACGGCCACGGAATTCAACAAATAAATCCATCGGCTCACGCGATCCCCCTTGTTCTAAAATGGCCTGTAAAAAAGCCGTGCCCGTCGCCCGATCAAAAATACCATTCTCTTCAAACTTAGAAAATGCATCTGCAGACAACACTTCAGCCCATTTATAACTGTAATAACCCGCGGCATAACCACCTGCAAAGATATGAGAAAAACTCTGAGCAAAACGATTAAACGCGGGAGGCGTTACAACCGACACTTGTTCTCGCACTTGCGCTAATACTGCCTCAGCTTGATGCGTTTGTTCAGGGTCATATTCCAAGTGCAGACGGAAATCAAACAACGAGAACTCTAACTGTCGCAACATCATCATCGCTGATTGAAAATTGCGTGCTGCGATCATTTTCTCAAACAATGCATCGGGCAAAGGCTCACTCGTTTCATAATGACCTGAAATAAGATCTAACGCCTCACGTTCCCAACACCAATTTTCCATAAATTGGCTTGGCAGCTCCACCGCATCCCAAGGCACACCATTAATACCCGACACGCCGGCATAATGAATTTTAGTCAACATATGATGCAAACCATGACCAAACTCATGGAATAGCGTCGTGACCTCATCATGGCTAAACAAAGCAGGCTTATCCCCAACGGGTTCGGAAAAGTTACAGGTCAAATACGCAACGGGCGTTTGCAAGCCGACAGTCGTCTGCCGGTGCACCAAACATTCATCCATCCATGCGCCACCACGCTTATGATTCCGAGCATATAAATCAAGATAAAATTGGCCTCGCAAAGCACCCTCAGCATCAAAAATATCGAAAAAGCGTACGGCAGGATGCCAAACATCCACATCATGCCGTTCAGAAATCGTCAAACCATAAAGGTGGTTAACCACCGCAAATAATCCTGATACCACTTTGTTCTCAGGAAAATACGGCTTCACTTCTTCCTGCGAGATCGCATAACGTTGCTGGCGACATTTCTCAGCAAAGTAGGTCATATCCCACGCAGCCAAATCAGCCATACCAGCAGTCTCTTTAGCAAAAGCCCGCAGGTCGGCTATTTCTTTTATCGCAATAGGTTTAGATCGTGCGGCTAAGTCATTCAGAAAATCTAACACTTGTTGTGGTGATTGCGCCATTTTGGTCGCTAAAGATCGCTGAGCATGATTATCAAAACCAATTAAATTGGCCAACTGATGGCGTAGTGACAAAATTTCATCTATCACGGCTGTATTATCCCATTTCCCAGCACCAGGCCCTTGGTCTGATGCCCGCGTTGCAAAAGCGGTATACATTTCCTCACGTAATTCACGGTTATCGGCATAAGTCATTACTGGCAAATAAGAGGGAAAATCCAATGTAAACAACCAGCCCACTTTTTCTTCACGCTCTGCCATCTGTGCCGCCATCGCTTTTGCAGAATCAGGCAAACCAGATAATAACGTTTCATCTGTAATCAGTTTTTTCCATGCATGCGTCGCATCCATGACATTTTCTTCAAACTTGGCCGTTAATTCAGTCAAAGACTGCGAAAGAGTCTTAAATTCATCGCGATCCGCCTGAGATAACTCAACACCAGATAAGCGAAAATCACGCACAGCATTATCAATAACCTTTTTTTGTGCCACATCCAAAGTCAAATATTGCTCACTTTCAGCCAAAGTTTTGTAGGCTTTATATAAGGCTTCGTTTTGCCCTAATTCGGTACTGAACTCACTCAACTTAGGTAAACATGCATTATAAGCAACACGTAATTCATCTGAGTTCATCACTGAATTCAAATGACTTACCGGAGACCACACTTGATGAATACTCGCATCCAACTCTTCCATCGGAATGACTAATGATTGCCACGACGGTGTTTCCATCGTCGCTAACAAATCAACTACTGTCTGCTTAGCCTGTTGTAAAACCGACGTTAAAGCAGGTTCAACGTGTTCTGGCGATATCTTAGAAAAAGCAGGCAAAGCCGCATCAGCTAACAAAGGATTATTCATGGTTATCGTCACCGTCATTTAATAAGTCGATTGATTATACGTCATGTCACTATTGGACAAGCCAGACCAATCACAATACTGACATAAATTATTCATATCGTTGCAATAAATTCTAATTAGAGTGTATAACGCCTGCTCCCAAATGCATCAAATTGGAAGTGTCTCCTGTGCAATATATAAAAATCTCAAAGCCGCTGTAAAAAAAGCCTTATCTCTAATTCCACAGGCTTGTATTGATTAAGAACAGCAAAAAATTGGACCAAAGTCACTGCTGTCTTCGTCAGCTATTTGTACAATAGGCGCGCATCAACACCAAAGCATTCACTCATAGAGCCCGGGTATTTGACGTTATCTACCTAAATATTAGGGACTTTTGCAACACAGTCACCAAAATAAGACAAATTTTAGTGCCTCATGCTTGATAACAAAAAGCGCTCATGCCATTATTCTTAGCATCAATTTATCTGTCACTATAGGGATAGGCTAACGTGAGCAACATCACAACACTTTTCAAAATTAGCATAGTCACAGCCACACTATTTTTAACAGGGTGTGCAACGACGCAACATCAGAGCAACGTAAATGACCCGCTCGAAGGCTATAACCGAGTCATGCATTCCTTCAACGATACCGTTGATAAAGCCGTCATAAAACCCATTGCACAAGGGTATGACTTCATCATGCCTGCGCCAATCAGCACCGGCGTTAGTAATTTCTTCAGCAACCTGAATGAAATTACGGTCATTGCTAATGACGTTTTACAATTTAAATTTACGCAAGCATTTGATGACACCAGCCGTTTTGCTATTAACAGTACGCTGGGTATTGTCGGTTTTATGGATGTCGCATCAGATTTTGGATACCGTAAAAACAACGAAGATTTTGGCCAAACACTGGGTTCATGGGGTATCGGACCCGGCCCTTATCTTGTTCTTCCTTTCCTAGGCCCAAGAGATATTCGTGACACCGTAGGCCTTGTTGGTGACTATTACACCGATCCAATGACCTATGTGAAACCCTCTGGTACTCGTGACCCAGCAAGAATACTCTGGGTTGTCGATGGTCGAGCTAACTTATTGAAAGCTGAAAAAGTCCTTGAAGAAGCGGCCATCGATGAATATGTCTATGTTCGAGATGCCTATCTACAACGTCGCCAAAGCTTAGTTTATGATGGTAATCCACCAGAAGAAGAATTCGACGTCTTTGCTGATTAGGCTAAGTTGGGGACAATCAGATCCCATTAACTTATAATAGCCACCAATTCATAACAGAAAGAGCCGGACAGTCGTCCGGCTCTTTCTGTTTCCCAACTGCATTGTAGACAAATGACGACATTTTTTTTCATCCTAGCCATCAGCGCGGGCTTCGCCATCCTAATTTGGGGCGCAGATCGCTTTATTGACGGTGCCGCAAATATTGCTAGGAATTTGGGCGTCTCTCCCCTTATCGTTGGCCTAACTATCGTTGGCTTTGGTACCTCGGCACCTGAAATGTTAGTGTCAGCACTAGCTGCATTTGATGGCGCCCCGGCATTGGGTGTGGGTAACGCAATCGGCTCAAATATCGCCAACATTGGCATGGTATTGGGCATCACCATCTTAATCACACCTTTAACTGTCAATTCTGACACCTTAAAACGAGAGTTTCCGATGCTCGCTCTCGTTATGGCATTGGCATTATGGCTACTTTGGGATCAATTCTTAAGTTATAACGACGGCCTTATTTTATTTGCTGGCTTCATCCTGACCTTATTCGGCATGGCCTTTCTTGCAATGAAAAGTAGTCGCACTGATCCACTTCAACAAGATTTTAACGACGAATATGCTCAGGTCAACATGACAACACAACAAGCAACTTTGAGTTTTATTATTGGCTTATCTGCATTACTGATCGGGTCGAAAGCGCTCGTTTGGGGTGCTGTCGGTATTGCAACATTATTCGGTGTCAGTGAGCTCATCATTGGTCTAACTATTGTCGCCATCGGCACCAGTTTGCCAGAACTAGCTGCCTCGATTATCTCAGCGCGTAAAAATGAACATGACCTCGCCATCGGGAATATTTTAGGCTCCAATGTCTTTAATATCCTTGCCGTATTAGCCATGCCTGGCCTCATCATGCCCGCCGCCACAGACAATGAAATACTACAACGTGATTTCCCAGCGATGGTCCTACTCTTTATTCTCCTTTTTGCTTTTTCAAAATACGGCAAGGACGGGCGAATAGGCCGGTTTGCAGGCAGTATCCTGTTATTGGTTTATATCGCCTATAATGGACTACTTGCATACCAAAGTACGTTAGGAATAGCAGCTTGACCGACACTGACATTCAACAACTTAAATCACTTGGCCTCGCTGTCATCAACACCGAGCTAGAGGCCATTGCCGCTCTGCGTGATCGCATCGATGATACCTTTGCTAAGGCATGCCAACTTTTGCTTAATTGCCAAGGTAGAGTCATCGTCATCGGCATGGGAAAATCAGGCCATATCGGTAACAAAATTGCAGCAACATTAGCCAGTACTGGCACCCCGGCCTTCTTCGTCCATGCTGGTGAAGCCAGTCATGGTGATCTCGGCATGATCACGAAACAAGACGTCGTTCTCGCCCTGTCTAATTCAGGAGAAACCGCTGAGTTATTAACCTTATTGCCAATCATAAAACGCCTCGCAAC
>JABGUA010000004.1 GCA_018646825.1 Piscirickettsiaceae bacterium | reverse complement strand
TGCTGCCGTGGCTTTTCTACTTTGGTATGCTTTTGACCGCGGTGCTGCCGATATTCAACCTTTAGTGCCTGCTTTGCAGAGTTATTGGATGAAAATTCATGTGCCTGCTAATTTCGTTGGCTATGGTGCTTTTGCGATGGCGGCAATGATTGGTACAGCTTATTTATTGACATCATGGGCACGAGATAAGCAATCACAAGGCGTCATGGCAACAGTGATGCCTGATCTTATTGTGATGGAAGACTTGATGTATAAGACGATTGCTCTAGGCTTCGCTTTCTTTACGGTAGCGACAGTATTGGGTGCGTTATGGGCAGCAGAAGCATGGGGCGGTTACTGGTCTTGGGATCCGAAAGAAACATGGGCGTTAATTGTCTGGTTAAATTATGCTGCTTGGCTCCATATGCGAATGATAAAGGGGTGGCATGGCCGCCCAATGGCTTGGTGGGCTATTATTGGTTTATTTGTTACGTTATTTGCCTTTTTGGGTGTGAATATGTTTTTAGGCGGTTTACACTCATACGGTGAGTTATAAGGTTAATGGAAGGGAATTTTGTGATGAATAAATTGATAAAAGCGTTTTTAGTCTTGACCTTATCTTTAACTTCTATAGGTGTAACGGCGTTACCGCTTGCTTATGTCGAAGGTGAGCATTATAAATTGACGACACAACGGTTAGCCGTTAGTGGTGAAGGCACCACGGATGTTGTTGAATTATTTATGTACACTTGTCCACATTGCTATCATCTCGAGCCTGAAGTAGAAGATTGGCAGAAATCGATTGAAGGTGAAGGTAAGGTTAATTTTGTACAGGTTCCTGCTGTTTTTGGACCGAATCAAATTCCATTGGCGACGGCTTTTTATGCAGCAGAAGCATTAGGCTTATCTGAAAAGCTACACCCGTTACTGTTCGATGCTATTCATGAAGATGGCATGAACTTGTCCTCACAAAAAGCAATTTTAGATTATGTTGCCCAGCAAGATGTGGATCGTGCTAGCTTTGAAAAAATGATGGGCTCGTTCGGGGTTAAGGCTAAAGTTAAAAAAGCCGCGGCGTTGACAAACATGTCAGGTATCAGCGGTGTTCCTTCTTTTGTAGTGAATGGCCGGTATCATACCAGTGGACCAATGGCGGGTAGTATTGAGGCTATGTTTGAAATAGTCGACTTTTTAGTTGATCACTCCCAGCCTTAACTTGTTGTTTTAGCTATAATAAATTGTAATTATTAACTCTGGGTCAGAGAGCTAATCTATTTCGCAGCGGTTCCTGCCATTCTCTTTGGCTTTGTATAGTGCTTTATCCGCACGCTTAAAAACTTGTTCGATAGTATCGTCGTCCTTGAAGCAAGCAAGACCCGCCGAGGCTGTAATAGCGACAGCATCGCCTTCATAATGAAATTTTGAGTGTGCGATTTTTTCACGTATTTTATTGGCAAGGGTGACGGCATTGTCGAGCTGTGTCTCTGGAAAAACGCCCATAAACTCTTCACCGCCATAGCGGGAGATGAAGTCAGCATCTCGTGTCTGTGATGTAAATATTTGTGCGATGGTTTTGAGTACTTTATCGCCTGCATCGTGGCCATATTGGTCGTTAATTTTTTTGAATAAATCGATATCCCAAAGAATAATACTCAGCGGTTTTTGGTAACGCTGCCAGCGGGTATATTCTTTTTCAAGCAGTTCGTTGAGCGCCTGGCGGTTCCAGATGCCTTTCAGTGGATCTTTGAGTGCTTGGTCACGTGAACGCATGGCGGATTGGCCTAACTCAACACTCTCCTGTTCCATTAGGTGGATGCGTTGTTTGAGTGTTTGTACTTGTTTTTGAGATTGTCTAAACTGTGCTTGATCAGATTGCCGATAAGAGTCGAACTATTGGTTTAGTAAATCAAGTCGTTGATTTAGTGTTAGCTTTAATTTGTCTAAATTGTCGGCGCTTTGGACATGAACAATAAGGCCTTTAACTTCTTGTTCAACGGTATGACCGATTTGGTGGCGATCCTTGAACGATTTATTGCCTTCATTGGTGCCAATATGTATTTGTTCATCAAGCTCGTTGAGTCTTGTGGTTAATGATTTAAGAAAGGTTTCATATTCCCGTTTTTCGGCTAGCACTTGTGAGCCGAGCATACTGATGATATCTGCTATCTCATCTATTATCGTCGGTAAATCCTCTTCGTCTACCCCCTTTTCAATTTGCCGGCGAATCGCTGTTGTTTTTTTAGTTAGACTTGCGGGTAGTGAGAGGCGTTCTAATAATTGCATCAGTAAAATGTGAGGTGGCGGTCTTTTTGTTTGTCTTTCTGCTGCCTCAGGTTGTATTTCTTCTGACTCGTCTGTTAAGGGTATGACTTCATTTGCTAAATCGCTTTGTATTTCATCTTGTTTTCGACTATTGAATAGGCTAAAACTAAAACCCTCTTTTTTTGATTTGGCACCATCATCTAAACAACCATCCAATAAGCTGATTAATTGAGGTAACAGAAGGTTTATATCGGTATTGGAGGCGGATTTAAACTCTTTAGTAAGCTGTTTTACTTCTTTTTTATATGGTTTTGATAGGTTTAAAGAAGTGAGTAACTTTGCTAGCGTTTCGCCAGTTGTTTGAGATTTATTTTGTTTGCTTTCCATCTTGATGATGGTTTCATCTATTTTTTCTAATAGAAGCTCAAGCTCGTGTTGTTTTTGATTTTTGTTTCTGAGAGAAGATCTTAATGAAGAAAGGTGTGCGTCTAATCTAGAATCGATTCCTTTTGCGACGAGCGCTATGCGACTCAAACTACGTCGTAATAAGGTGTCAAGCTCTTACCGTTCTTCTAAATCAGTGATGGATTTATAATATTTTTGTTTCCACTGGTTTAGTTGTTGCTTAATTTTCTCATTATCCATAGTCGTTAAATCTGCTCATTTACAATGCGGATGGGAGTTCTCCTTGTTGTTGAGATTCTTCCGATGAGTTTTGTTGGTTACCACTTTCTATATCGTACAATAAAATATCGTAGTAACGGCGAATATTTTCAATATATCGAACGGGCTCGTTTCCCCGAGCGTAACCGTGGCGTGTTTCGCTATACCATTTCTTTTTGCTCAGCAGTGGTAAATTTTGTTTAATATCGGGCCATGAGTCAGGATTTTGTTCGTTTTGTTGCGTAATGATGCGTGCATCTTCTATATGGCCTAAACCAACATTGTAGGCGGCTAAGGCTATCCAAGTTTTGTCGGGTTCTGGTATGCGCTCTGGAAGGCGGCTTTTGAGAAAAATAAGGTAGCCAGCGCCGGCCATGATGCTTTGTTCAGGATCTTCGCGATCGTCAATCTTCATTTGTTTTGCAGTGCCATTGGTAATCATCATTAAGCCTCTCACGCCAGTATGCGATACGGCTTTGGGGTTCCAATGCGATTCTTGATAAGCGATGGCAGCAAGGAGGCGCCAATCAAGCTCAAATTCAGCGGCAATTTTTTTGAATAAAGGTTTATATGTGGGTAAAGCGGTGATGATTTTACGATAGAGAGCCCGGGTATCGACATAATCAAAACGTCTGATATGGCCATAATATTTTTCCATAAGGCTATCAAGCTCACCGGAGGCTGAGACTATCTCGAAAAACTGCTCGACTTCATCATATAAGCTGGTGTCTTCAGATAATGCTAAAGCCCAAGCTAAAGGTTGAGGATCTGAGATATCGAAAGCGACGCGTAATTCAGGGAAGAAATTTTGTTGGGCAGCGACTTCATTTGAGTCGCCGACAGTAAAATCAATCATCTCTAGTTGTACTAATTCAAGTAGGTGGCTGCTGTCGAGTTTTTTATTTTCGATCCATTGTAATGCTGGAATGTCGGTTTGATGTTGCTTAAGTTGTTCAACATGACTACTGTCAGCG
This sequence comes from Piscirickettsiaceae bacterium, assembly GCA_018646825.1. GTDB lineage: Bacteria > Pseudomonadota > Gammaproteobacteria > Nitrosococcales > Methylophagaceae. Next base: position 5,752 of record JABGUA010000004.1, on the reverse strand, counting down.
ACAACTTCAAGGAGACTACCTGCTATTGCTCGGATGTTTTTTGGTCTACGATTTCCTCGCCGATAAATTAATTGTTGAGTGACTTCTTGGTATACAGGCCCGAAACGCAATAACTTCTTTCTTTCTGGGGTGATGGTAAGACCAGCTGCAGCGATATCGGCATGCCCTTGTTCCAACAGATGTAGCATATTACTTAAATTATCTGGGACGATAATATTGAGTTTAACGTCAAGGTGTTGCGCGAATAATTTGGCCAAGTCGTATTCTAACCCTGTGAAATCATCGCCTTTTTTGTAATAGCTCGTGGGGCTGTAGCGACTTAAAACGTTGAGTTCACCGCGTTGTTTTATTTGCTCAAGTTGTGATTCAGTTTTACTGCAGGCGGTGAGCAGAGAGAAACTGAGGAAAAGGATGATAAAGTGATATTTCAATGAAATAACCTTAAATGAGTGTTTGCCTGATTATCGCATTATGCGTTTGATGTTCACAGGTTTGGATAATTTTTATTGACGACGGGCTTTAAAGAATTGGCGCAGCAATTGACTACTTTGTTCTGCGAGTACGCCGTGTTCACATTCAACATGGTGATTAAGGCGGTGATTATTGAGTACATCAAAGCCACTGCCTGCAGCACCTGTTTTAGGCTCTTTGGCTGCGAAGACTAATCGTGCTATACGGCTATGGATAATGGCACCGGCACACATCAGGCAAGGTTCTAATGTGACATAGAGTGTTGTATTGGGTAGGCGATAATTATTACTTTTTAGACAAGCGGCCCGGATAGCTTGTATTTCAGCGTGAGCAGTTGCGTCATTGCTTGAAATGGGTTGATTCCAACCTTCACCTATGATTGTGTTGTTGAGGACAATGACGGCACCGACAGGGACTTCATCTTGTTGTTGCGCTTTTTCTGCCAGCGCGAGTGCATGATGCATCCATTTTTGATCCTCAGGGATCATGAATGACAATATGACGTTTGATAAGATTAGCTAGCCTCGTGCTAGCACCTTGACTAGTCGCGATTAGTTTTAGAGCTGCTTCACCCATTTTTGCACGCTGTTCGGCATCATTTAGAAGACGAATGACGTTAGCAGCAAGGTCTTCAGCATTGATCACTTCTACCGCGGCTTCGGCTTTAAGGAATTGACGTGTGATTTCATTGAAATTAAAAAAATGTGGTCCGACGAGGGTGGCTCTACCTAAGGCCGCTGGTTCAAGAATATTATGTCCTCCATGTGGGACGAGACTTCCCCCAACGAATGCGACGTCACAGGCGGCGTAGAATAAGGGTAGCTCACCCATTGTGTCGACAACCAATACTTGAATATCTGATGAGCAAGGTAATTGTTCACTGCGCCGAAGGGTTTTAACCCCCGTTTTCTGTGTAATTGCAGTAACACGGTCGAAGCGTTCCGGATGTCGAGGTACGATAATTAACAATAAATTAGGAAATTTGGAACGGACTTGCTTCGATGCGTGAAGGATGATTTCTTCTTCACCCTCATGGGTGCTAGCTGCAACGAGAACAGGCCGGTTGTTATCCCACATCACACGCATTGCACTTGCTTGCTCAACAATACTGGCTGGCAGGTTTGTTTCGTATTTTAAGTTTCCGATGGCATGAACATCGGTAATATCAGCGCCGAGGAGATGAAAATTATCACGATCATGTTGGCCTTGTGCCGCAATGAAACGTAGGCTATTCAGAACCATTTTCGTTAGTTTTGGAAAGCGTGCATAGCCTTTTGCAGACCTATCTGACATCCGTGCATTAGCGAGTACAAGGGGGATGTTTTGTTGCTTACAAGTTAAGATTAAGTTGGGCCAGATTTCAGTTTCCATAATCACGCCGAAAACTGGCCGATTATTTCTTAAAAAACGCTTGATAGCGAAGGGTAAGTCATAGGGCAGGTAACAATGGGCCACAGTATCAGAAAACAATAATTTGACGCGCTCGCTACCGGTAGGTGTCATGGTTGTAATTAAGAGTTGGTGTTTTGGGTATACGATTTGTAGGCTTTTCATTAAAGGGCGGCAGGCTTCAACTTCCCCTACCGAGACGGCATGTATCCATATAACTGGCGATGGTTTTGTCAACGCAGGGCTGTTACCGAAGCGCTCAGACCAACGTTTCCAATATGCGGGTGCACGAGTGCCTCGCCAAATTAGTCGTAATATGACTAAAGGTAAGCAAATATAAAATAGGGTGGTGTAAAGTAATTTCAAGCGCGCATCTTTTTGTTCTGTTTATTTAGCGGTAAACCAATGAGAATGATAGCATAGGCGTTAGATTTCTTAATGATTGGTCAACATGACACTTTTTCAAAAGCAGTTCTTGCATCCCCGTTTCTGGCTTAGTTGGCTTGGTTTGGGATTGATGCGCTTATCCGTTTGTTTGCCAGTACGGTTACAGATGTTTTCAGGCCGTCTAGTTGCATGGGTTATTACGCCACTCACCTCAGCAAGAAGGCGAGTGGCAAAGCGTAATCTTGAATTATGCTTCCCTGAATGGACTGAGCAGCGGAGAACAGACTTATTAGATGAGAATATGCGCACAATGGGCATGTTATTGATCGAAACGGCATTAAGTTGGTGGGCCAGTGATAAAAGCTTAGAAAAAAGGGTACGTTATCAAGGTTTAGACCACCTTGAAGCGGGATTAGCAAAGGGAAAAGGTGTTATTTTATTAACTGGCCATTTTACGAGTATGGAGTTGGGTGGCCGATTAATCATGCTTAAAAAACCGTGTTATGTCATGTTCAGACCATTAAAGAACCCTTTATTTAATGCGGTGATGGTGCAAGCACGTACTCATCATAGTGAAGGTGTTGTGCTTCAAGAAGATCCGCGTGCGATGATTCGGGCTTTGAGAAAAAATAAAATTGTTTGGTATGCTCCCGATCAGGATTATGGAAGGAAATTAAGTATTTTTGCCCAGTTTTTTGGTAATACCGCAGCGACAGTGCCAGCCACTGCTCGTATGGCAAAGATAAGTGGGGCAGCAGTGATTCCTTTTGTACCAAGGCGTGAAGCTGATGGCAGCTATACTTTGACTTTAAGTCCGGCACTTGACGGCTTCCCTACGGGGGATGATGTTGCAGATGCACAGAGAATTAATGATCTGATAGAGGAAGAGGTTCGGCAGTCACCAGAACAGTACTATTGGGTACATAGGCGATTTAAGACGCAGCCGGAAGGAAAGAAAGGGTCACTTTATAAAAGCTAGCTCGGCTTTTGTTCGGTATCACGGGTTTGTTTACCAGGCGTGATGAAGTGAAAATAAGGTAAAAAAAAAGCCATCCGAGGATGGCTTCTCTTTGTTCGGTAATCTGATGATTAACGTTTTGAGAATTGTGGACGTTTACGCGCTTTGTGTAAACCAATTTTCTTACGCTCGACTGCACGGGCATCACGAGTGATGAAACCGGCTTTACGAAGTTCAGATTTTAATTCACTGTTGTACTCAACCAGTGCACGACTAATACCGTGACGTATTGCGCCAGCTTGACCATTATTACCACCACCACGAACGGTGATTTTAAGATCAAAGTTGCTTAGCATATCAACCAGCTCTAATGGCTGGCGGACTACCATACGTGATGTTTCACGTCCGAAGTAATCTTCAAGCGTACGAGTATTGATTGTGATGTTACCCGAGCCTGGTTTCATGAAAACACGCGCTGTTGAACTTTTGCGGCGACCGGTTGCGTAATGTTGTTCTGCCATAATGATATCCGTTTAGATTTCCAGCACTTTAGGCTGTTGGGCTGTGTGTGGGTGTTCTTCGCCAGCATATACTTTTAACTTGCTGAACATCGTACGACCCATAGAATTCTTAGGCAACATGCCTTTGACAGCAGATTTGATGACGCGATCTGGTGCTTTCTCAAGTTGCTTCTCTAATGTAATAGATTTAATACCACCAACATAACCTGTGTGGTGGTAGTAAATTTTATTTTTCAACTTATTACCAGAAACACGTAGTTTCTCAGCATTGATGACAACGATGTAATCGCCAGTATCAACGTGGGGGGTATAAATTGTTTTATGTTTACCACGCAAACGACGCGCGATTTCAGAAGCCATACGGCCTAATGTTTTGCCGTTAGCATCGACGACAAACCAGTCGCGGCGTACTTCAGCAGGTTTTGCACTTAGTGTTGTTGTTTTCATTCCGCGATTGGCTCCAGAAAATTACGCAGGCGGTCAAATAAAGAGGGGAAATGTTACGCATTCGCTAGGATGCTGTCAACTCTGATTACGCCATAAATAGCTGCAAGAGTATAGCACCTAACACAAGGCGGTAGAGAACAAATGGCCACATGCCTATTTTTTCTATCATCTTGAGGAAGAAATGGATGCAAATATAGGCGCTGATTGCGGAAATTCCTGTTCCCATCGTGATGGCAAACCAGTCGGTAACTAGGTCAGATTGAATAAGTTCAATTGCTTTTAATCCGCCTGCGAGAATGATAACAGGAATAGAGAGTAAGAATGAAAATCGTGCCGCAGCCTGTCGAGTAAGTCCAAGCATTAAGCCTGCAGTGATGGTAATACCTGAACGAGAGGTGCCGGGTATTAATGCAATGGCTTGAGCGAATCCGATAAACAGGACGTCGAAGAAGCTTAACCCTTGTTCATCTCGCTGCTGTTTGCTTTGCCAATCTGCCCAACCGAGCATAAGGCCAAAGACGATGGTGGTGATAGCAATGATGAGTGGGCTACGGAGATGGGTCTCGATTATGTCACCTAATAATAGCCCTGCGAGGCCGACGGGAATTGTGCCTAACAAGACAGCCCATGCAAGGCGGCTTTCACCAATCATGCTGCGTTGGCTAATGGAAGCAAGCCAGTCAACGGACAGTGTAGTTAACGTTTTTCGGAAATAGAGGACAACAGCTGTCAATGTGCCAACATGGACGGCGACGTCGAATGCGAGGCCTTGATCTTCCCAGCCAGCAATAATTGGCAATAAGATAAGGTGGGCTGAGCTTGAGATTGGTAAAAATTCGGTTAAGCCTTGTAGCAAAGCTAGCGCGATTATTTGAATAAAATCCATTGTGTTGCTTTCTTGTTGGTTGGATTAGCAGGGGTTCGTGATTTAACCACCTATTATAATGCAGCTTCGTGATAAAATTTCGACCTTTAATTTTTTAAATAGATCTTAGTTAAGCCTAACATGCAAAATCGAATTCGTGAGATACCGTACAACTATACTTCTTTTTCTGACCGTGAAATCGTTATTCGATTTTTGGGCGAATCTACATGGGATTTGCTCCAATCGTTGCGTGAGGAGCGGAAAACAGGCAGAAGCGCGAAGATGCTTTTTGAGGTTTTGGGTGATATGTGGGTTATTTCAAGAAACCCATTTATTCAAGATGATTTAACTGAGAACCCCAAGCGTTGGGCATCTTTACGCCATGCATTGCATCACCGTTTAGATCAAATTAGAGAACGTGCGACTAAAAGTAATAATGATAAAGCGCTAGAAATAGAATCGCGTGCACGTGTAGCTGTCAATGAATTTGAAGTGTCATTGCTTACAACAGAAGCGCGTCGTCAAGATGTGAAAAAACGGTTAAGTAAGGCAACTAAGAAACATAATGTGCGTTTTGATGGGATGGCTCGCGTAACCCATGTGACGGATGCGACAGACTGGCGTGTTGAGTACCCCTTGGCAGTTGCGACACCTGATAGCGAAGCTGAAATGGCGGCTTTAGTGGGTGCATCAATTGAGTCTGGCTTGACCGTG
>JABGUA010000005.1 GCA_018646825.1 Piscirickettsiaceae bacterium | reverse complement strand
TAACTCCTTCAGCCGCCGTTCTTAAAATATAGCCGCCCGTTTTCGAGTCTAATTGGGCTATCAATGCATTTTTAAGTCGATCCCGTTCATGTTCCTCTTCAATTTTTAATGACACGCCGACGCCTTGGGTATCCGGCATATAAACGAGGTAACGCGAAGAGACTGAAAGCTGAGTCGTTAATCTCGCGCCTTTGGTTCCCATTGGATCTTTAATAACTTGGACGACGATTTCTTGGCCTTCTCTCAACAAAGAAGAAATCGGGGGCACTTCTGTTTCTTGTAAATTCCCAGTATGGCCACCAGGAATCGAAATATCAGAGGCATGTAAAAAAGCGGCTCGAGATAAACCTATTTCAACGAAAGCGGCCTGCATACCTGGTAACACCCGGCATACTTTGCCTTTATAGATATTACCCACTAAACCTCTATATTCTGTTCTTTCGATAAACACTTCTTGCAGCACACCATTATCGACAACAACGGCGCGCGTTTCACTCGGTGTTACATTAATTAGGATTTCACTGCTCATGCAAAGTAGACCCGATATCGATCAATAATTCCATTGTTTCTCTTAGCGGTAAGCCCATAATGCCAGAGTAGCTGCCTTCTATCTTTTTTATAAATAGGGCTGCAAGACCCTGTACAGCATAAGATCCTGCTTTATCTTCACCTTCACCAGTCGTTATATACCAATCCAGCTCAGCTTCTGTTAATGGTGCGAAAGTAACTTTGTTATAACTCACCCTAGTTAAAACCTGCTCACCATAAATTAATGATACCGCAGTCAGCACCTCATGCTGATTATTTGATAGACGTTTTAACATCGTTTTGGCTTCAGCCTTGTTCTTTGGCTTACCCAAGATATCCTGGCCTATTATGACTGAGGTATCAGCCCCAATGACAGGTCGCAACTCGTTATCACCCAGTGCTGCCCAACCGGCTTTGGCTTTTACCTGGGCAATACGTTGTACATAATCAAGTGGCATTTCATCAATTAGACGACTTTCATCTACATCTATCGTTAACTTATCAAACTCGATACCAATCTGAGCCAGTAGTTCACTCCGCCTTGGTGAACCAGAAGCTAGATAAACACGAGGGAAATTCATGCGCGATGATAAGGATGGTTTTGTAATACCGTCCATGCTCTATAAAGTTGTTCTGCTATGACGATGCGTACAATTGGGTGAGGCAAGGTTAATGCTGATAATGACCATGCTTGATCGGCTCTTTGGCTACATGCCTGCGATAAGCCATCCGGCCCGCCGACCAATAATGATACATCTCTCCCATCCGCCAGCCACTGTTGCATTTGTTGTGCTAATTGCTCCGTGTTCCATGGCTTACCTTTAACGTCTAAAGAAACAACATGATGATTACTCGGCACTGCCGTTAGTATTCGTTCGCCTTCTTCAGCCATCCATTGTGCGGCATTGCCACTTTTTCCTCGCTTAGCGGGCGTGATTTCTTGTAAACTCAGTTGGCACTCCCTTGGCAACCTTTTTGCGTATTCTTGATAGCCCTCATTGACCCATCCAGGCATCTTATTGCCGACGGCCAACAAGCTTAATTTCATTCTTCTTCGGCCGAAACCTGTTGATCCATTTCATCTGGCACTTGCCAAAGTTTTTCTAAGTTATACGTCGTGCGAGACTGTGGTGTCATCACATGGACAATCACATCCCCCAAATCAACCAAAGCCCATTCACCGACATCTTCTCCTTCAACACCTAAAGGCTGATGCCCAGCCGCTTTTGCTTGTTGACTGACTTCATTCGCTAGTGCTTTAACTTGCCGAGTCGATTTACCCGTCGCAATGATCATCAAATCAGTTACATCCGTCATTTCTGTTACATCAAGTACTTGTATATCTTCTGCTTTAATATTTTCTAGTGCATCAATCACTAGCAATTTCAATTCTTTGACCTGCATTGGGTGCTCCGTTATTAGCTAGTGGCATAGTTTATCACTATCGCTTAACTGCCTTGTGACTTTTGTAATGATACTGCTTGCACGGGTGCAGGAAACCACTCATCTGTTCTCCCAGTTATGTAATAAACCGTTAAACCTATCCATTCACGCCAAGCGGGTTCTAACACTTCCAAATGCTCATACAAATTAAAACTCCATTGGCGTAGTACTGGTTGATTGCTGCGATAATCTACTGGGTAAGCAATCACGTTTAACCCTTGCTGACGCGCGATACCCATTGCCCTTGGCATATGAAAGGCAGAGGTGACCAATAAATAGTTGCCCATTGTTTCTGGTAACAATGGCCTAATGAATAAGAAATTTTCATTGGTATTGCGCGATTTTGATTCGATAATGAGTCTATTTTTCTCAATCCCTACTGCGGTTAATACTGTTTGTGCAATATTGCCTTGATCTCCTTTTCCTTGGAAACTAAGTAAACTATTGCCACCGGTAAAAATTACTGGTGCTGTCGGGTATCGTTTTGCTAATATCGCAGCACCTATATAGCGGTCACCACCCGCACCGAGTTCCGCACTCTGCCAACTCAATGACGTTTTAAGTTGTTCTCCGCCACCTAATACAATAATGCCATCGATCTGTTCTGGCATAACCTGTGGCTTGCTAAACCGATTTTCTAATGGAAACATGACGCTATCCCCCAAAGGATAGACGGTCAGCAATAAGGTCACGACTACAGTAGAGACAAGTATTTTTTTAGCTGCCGAAACCGCCCCTTTCATCAAAAATAACGTCCCTAATGCCATCATTAAGATGATCATATTGGTCGGACTTAATACGCCCCAAGCTAATTTCGAGAGAATAAAAAACAACTCATCCATTATTTCTATCGCTTATCGTTGGTAATCATCACAATTAAAATGCATCATTTAGGCCAAGATCAAGCTGCTGACTTTGTTGCACTGCTGGCACCGGTTGTTCGAAGCCACTGACAGAGACACCAACCAGCCTCACAGCCAGCTCCCCCGCCTCTGTCCTTGATAACAGTTCGGGGAGTAGCCCCGTAATTTTGTTCAAATCTAAGCCATTTTCTTCAGTTACAGAACGTGTTACTTGTTGAAAATTGGCATATTTAACTTTTAAAGTCAGCGTCCTAGCGGAGAATTTTAGCCGCTGCAACTGAGCCCATACCTGCTCTGCCAAACTATCAATATGACCTTTTAACTCGATAATGGAACGAATATCTTGTTGAAATGTGGTTTCTTTTCCAATTGATTTGCGTTTGCGAGAACTTTGTACTGGCCGCTCATCAACCCCGCGTGCAATATGATAAAAATAATGGCCAGATTTACCGAAATGTGTCACTAAATCTGCTTTTGACCATTGTCGTAAATCATCGCCTGTAGCTATCCCAATCGCTTGCATTTTCGCCTCAGTCGCAGGTCCAACACCGTGAAACTTGCCCACAGCTAACGATGATACAAATGCTAAACCTTGCTCAGGTTTAATGACATATAGCCCATTGGGTTTATCCATATCTGATGCTATTTTGGCTAAAAATTTATTATAGGACACTCCCGCCGATGCCGTTAGATCCGTTTCAGTAAAAATATCGTGTTTAATTGCTTGTGCAATATAGGTCGCCGAGCCATTAAAATAGGCAGATCCAGTGACGTCCAAATAAGCCTCATCTAAAGATAACGGCTCAACGTCTGAAGCATATCGCCAAAAAATCGTGCGTATCTGTTCGGACACTTCACGGTAGACATCAAAACGGTGCGGGACAAAAATTGCATTAGGACAGAGTCGATAAGCTGTTGAACAAGGCATCGCTGAGTGAATACCAAACTGCCGAGCTTCATAGCTACAAGCTGCAACAACACCACGTTCATGTGGCTTACCACCGACAATCAATGGTTTGCCTTTATATTTTGGCTGATCGCGCTGCTCTACTGATGCAAAAAAGGCATCCATATCCACATGTATGATTTTACGTTGTGGTAGGAGGGGGGTTGTCATGATCTTAAATTAGATTAATAAGCGGATCTAATCTATTGATATAAATTCAATTGCTCAATAAAGCTAGCAACAGCATCGGGCATTAGAAATACTGGGCTTCGCCCTTTTGAAACACCAAGACGAATGGCTGTCGCAGAAATATTGAGTTGCGTTAATGTCACAGGCCAAATTTTACCCGCTAATAATGACTTGTCTTCAGGCATCGCTAAATGCGTCTGATACCAACTTTCCATTTCCTCCGATAAAGCCATAGGGTGATCAGGTCTTTGCATCACAATAATATGACTTAACCCTAGTAATTGCTGCCATTGATGCCATGTCGATAAATGACTAAATGCATCAGAGCCTATAATTAGATACAACGGACTATCAGACATTTCTTGCTTTAGCGATCTCAGCGTATCGATAGTATAAGATGCCCCTTCGCGATTTAATTCACGGTCATCAACGATAAAGTGTTGGTTATTTTTAATCGCCAAATGCAACATCATGACACGCTGTTTAACTGTCGCTTGTGGCTGGGGTCGATGAGGCGGCCTTGCACTGGGAATCAATCGAATATGATCAAAATCAAACCGTTGCAATAACTCAAGCGCCGATCTTAAATGTCCATAATGGATCGGATCGAAAGTCCCTCCTAGAATGCCAACTGCTTTTTCCATATTAAATGCGTACTTGACCTGTTCCTAAGACAATCCATTTTTGAGATGTTAAGCCATTTAGGCCCACTGGTCCTCTCGCATGCAGTTTATCGGTAGAAATACCAATTTCAGCCCCTAGACCATATTCAAATCCATCAGCAAATCGTGTTGATGCGTTGACCATGACAGAACTTGAGTCTACTTCTGCTAAGAAACGCCGTAAGATTGTGAGATCTTCTGTAACAATTGTTTCAGTGTGTCCTGAACTGTGTTTATGGATATGATCCATCGCTTCATCAACACCATCTACGATACGGATAGACAAAATCGGGGCTAAATACTCAGTATCCCAATCTTGTTCTGTCGCTACATCAATACCCTTCAGAATTGAGCGTGTTTTCTCACACCCTCGGAGCTCGACTGACTCTGCCTGATAACGCTCCGCTAATCTTGGCAAGATCGTTTCTGCAACCCTGCTATCAACCAATAAGGTTTCCATTGCATTACACACACCATAACGATGACATTTAGCATTAAATGCAATCTCTTCTGCCATAGCTAAATCAGCTTTACTATCAATGTAAACATGGCAAATACCATCTAAATGTTTAATGACAGGGACTCTGGCATCTTGGCTAATGCGTGCAATTAAGCTTTTGCCACCACGTGGCACAATCACATCCACCGTGTCTGACATTGTGATTAATTGACCTACCGCTGCCCGGTCGGTTGTCTTAACCACTTGCACAGCTTCGGGGGGTAAGCCTGCTTGCTCAAGACCAGCCTGAATACAAGCGGCTATCGCTTGGTTTGAATGAATGGCTTCTGAACCACCTCGTAATATCGTAGCATTACCTGATTTTAAGCATAATCCTGCTGCATCAGCTGTGACATTGGGTCGAGATTCATAAATAATTCCAATAACGCCCAAAGGCACACGCATTTGACCTAACTGAATACCAGAAGGCAAATATCGCATGTCACTGACTTCACCGACGGGATCGGCTAAATTCGCAATTTGTTCTAATCCTTCAGCCATCGATTCGATACGACTATCCGTTAGTTCTAAACGATCGAGTAATGCTGCATCTAAGCCTTTCTGTTTACCGGCGGCCAAATCCAAGGCATTTTGTTCTTTTAACGTATCAGCTGCTTCACGTATTTCTCGTGCTATCGTTAATAAAGCATGATTTTTCGTGGCTGTACTGGCACGCGACAACACCCGGCTGGCTTCTCTCGCCTGCTTGCCTAGTGTTTGCATATAAAGTTCAATATCCAATGCCATTCCCCTGATGTTGGCCATGTAAATTAACACCTGCCACGTTTAAGCACAGACTTTCTAATAATGTCCAAGGACATTTGGACACAGTCCCTTTAGCAGCTTGATCAATTTCTGCCATTTGTTGCAAAAACTGCTGCCACTTCTTAGCGTCATGTCTTTCTAGTGCTTGACGCGTAATAGGTTTAGCCTTGTCCCAAATAGGTGGCTTTTGTGCCCTAAACACCTGTTCAATTTGCGTCCCTTGATTCAACTCAAAAGCCATATCAACCATGCGATGTAATGACCATGATACCGCAGAAAAAATGGCTAATATATCGTTACCTTCAGATTTAAGCTGGTTAATCATTCTTGGTATCTTTGCCGCTTGGCCCTTAAAGACGGTATCCATTAGCCCAAAGGCCTGGAAGCGGGCATTATCAGCCACTGATGCCAAAACTATTTCTTCACTGACTTGGCCATCCGGACACAGTAAAACTAACTTCTCTATTTCTTGTGCTGCAGCAAATAAATTACCTTCCACACGTTCAGCAATTAATCCTGCCACAGCTGGGCTACTGGTAAGACTACGTTGCTTTAACCGTTGCGTGATCCAACGTGGTAAATTTGCCATATCAACTGGCCAGACAGGAATCGTAGCACCAACTCTATCTAACTCGTTAAACCATTTACTTTTTTGGGATCGACTGTCTATTTTTCCACTGATAATCAATAAGGTTGTATCTTGTGGAGGGTTATCAACAAAGCGCCGAAATGCCTCTCCGCCCTCTTTACCCGGTG
>JABGUA010000251.1 GCA_018646825.1 Piscirickettsiaceae bacterium | reverse complement strand
TCAACGTCTATAAACACATTAGGGACAAGGGCATCTTCTTTTAGGCTTGGGGCAAACTCTGTTTCACTTAATGTTTCCATCATGAGTATTTTTTTTAAGAAAGGGTAACGAAAGGACTTGGTGCAGCTATAAGCTGCCTCGAACACCTTTCGATGGTCACTATGTATATCGCTTTTAAATGGAAAATACACAATAGTGGGTTTAACTTTATTAAATATTATTGAAAATTTTTCAACTAATTCACTCATCGAGTATTCATCCACCCGCATCGTTTCGAGGCCTAATTGATGAACACTATCAAAACCATACATCTTCGAGACTTTAGATATTTCTTCTTCCCTTAAATTCTTCATCGGATGTTTAACGTTAAGCTCTGTACAGATTAACCAATTTATTTCATCACCCTCAGCTTTATGCCTTAATAGGGTTCCGCCGCAGCCCAAGGTCTCATCATCAGGGTGTACGGCTACAACTAACACTTTATTCATAAATACTCGGCTTCTATAGGTAAGCTATAAAACTCATGCTCCAGCAGCCGAATAGCGCCATCAGCAGTTTTCACCATCACTGTATCGCCGCTCTGCTCTATAATTTTTCCTGGCTCAACATTCTGCTTTTCTTCACCTAAAATCACTTCTGCCTTCCAAATAATGACTTCTTTCCCTTTATATACTAAGTGGGCTCCCACATAAGGCTTAGTCAACGCTCTGATTAGATTATAAATAGCCATGCTATTCATTCTAAAATCTATCACCCCATCTTTTTTTGTTCTCTTTCTCCAACTGTTCGCAACACTCTCATTTTGCTTTATTTTCACAAAAGTATTTGTTTCTAGTAAAGGTATAAATTCTTCCAATTGTCCTAACGCGCACTTGACGATTTTTTCATAAACTATTGAGGCATCATCATCAACAGAAATTTCAAACTCTACCTGAGATAGGATATCACCCGTATCAGCCCCATCGTCCATAAAAAAATAAGTAGAGGCACTTTTTGCTAAGCCTAAGGCCAACGCCCAAATTATCGGATACCGCCCTCTATTTTTAGGTAGCTTTGCAGGGTGATAGCCTAATACGCCCAATGGAGGTAATGATAATAGTGCATTTCCGATCAATGAAGACCAGCCAAAACAAAAGACAATATCGGGTTTTAGAGCATGTATCCATTCATAACTCTCAACCGAATTAATGTCGCTAGTGTAATGGAAAGGGATGTTATTCTCTTCACATACGAATGATAAGTCTGCGTAGTCTGCGTTAAATTTTGACTTTTCTTTCGTGCAGACACCGACGACATCACAGTTCATTTCTACTAACTTTCTTAATGCTGACAGTGAGAAATCAACTGTCCCTATAAAAACAATTCTCACCTTAGATTCCAATATCTCGAAATGTTTTTTTTATGATCGACTCTATTTTGACGGTTCTCAAGACATCCACTATCTTTTTACTCGCCCCTCCCGAACCATAAGGGTTCTTTACTCCGCGGAGTTTAGACTGGAAACCTTGGGAATAAAGCAACTCAAATGCTTTGTGAATATCCTTTTCAAATGGTTGGCAATCTATGACACTAGCCGCTTTAACACGACCTTTTTGTCGATCACCAATATTTATTGTACCAATCTGAAAGCTTGGCGCTTCAAGCAACCCACTTGAACTATTTCCAACAACTGCATCCATATATTTCAAAGTACTTAAATACTTTAACTGCCCTAAAGAAACAAAAGCTACAGCTTGTGTATGTTCTACAACAAATTTATCAATCATCTCATTAATGACTCGTCCATCGGTGTCACTGTTAGCCTTCGTAAAAATTATTTTCGTCTCTTTCAAGCCTTCTAAAGCATTTAAAATAGCCTGGAATTGTTCACGCCCCGTTGATACTTCCAATGTGACCGGGTGAAAAGTCACTAATATATTTTTCTTCTCCAACCTGAAAGCCAATGCTTGTTGCAGCTCATCAGCAGTCAACAATTTCAACTTCTTAATGTTATCAATTCCAAGCCCCCCAACATTTCTCACTGTGTCAGGTTTTTCACCAAGTTGAATTACCCTTTTCCGGTACTCTTCCGTTGCCGTAAAGTGCAAGTGACTCATCTTTGTAATACTATGCCGAATAGCTTCATCGATAACCCCTTCTGTTATCTCGCCGCCATGAAGGTGTGCTATTGGAATCCTAGCGATCATCGCCGCAGCCGCCGCTGCAAAAACCTCGTACCTATCACCTAGAATTACAACAATATCTGGCTCCAGCTCAGAGAATGCTTCACTAAACGAAATTTGTGCTAACCCCATAGATTTTGATATACCTATAGCTGTATCAGATGACATCAACATTTCTATTTTCTTAGAAATAGAGAAATCACTCTCTATTACCTTATATGTCAGTCCAAACTCTGGAGATAGGTGCATTCCCGTCACGACGAGCTGTAACTCTAACTCTGGAGCAATCGCTATTTCTTTCATTAACCAATATAGCAGCCCATAATCGGCTCTGGTTCCAGTAATAACGCAAATTTTCCTAATCATATCAATTCATCGGCCTGATAATCTTTTTTCGCTTTGCTACCGACAATATCATCCCATTTCATCGGACTTACACCAATTCCGGGCCGCTTAACAGCAATATTATTTACTGTTAACTTCTCTCCCTTTAAAATCTCCGTTTTTGCAACGATACTCTTCCTCACAGATTTAATATTCTTAATTTCACTGTTACTCGGAGTCTTGATATTATTCCCTAATGCCTTTTCAACATTTCTAATGGCTGTCACCATGGCTTTGAGCTCTTGCGGCTCAAGACTTGCTCTATGATCTGGGCCATTCATATTTTTATCCAGTGTAAAGTGTTTTTCTATTATCTTAGCCCCCATTGCCACAGCAGCAATATCCACTTCAATCCCTAAAGTATGATCAGAATATCCCACTCTGACATCAAATGTCTGAGCTATTGTATTCATTGCTCGCAGATTAACATCCTCCATTGGCGTAGGGTATTCTGTATTTGCATGTAAGATAGTCACTTTCTCTTTTGATGTTCCAGCCAATACCAATACTTTTAAGGCATCCTCTATTTCAGCTAAATAAGACATGCCTGTCGACAGTATCACCTCTCGACCTAACCCTCCAATTTTTCTCAAATAAGGTAAATTGGTGATTTCCCCACTCGGAATCTTAAAAATTTCTAAACCTAGGTTTTGCAATAAATCGATACTATCTAGATCAAAAGGGGTAGATAAAAACAGTATATTCTGTTGCTTGCAATATGCTATCAAGGTTTTATGACTTTCGACATCAATTTCCAGCTTTTTTAGCATCTCATACTGCGAGCCATTGCCACTTTGGTTCTTGACTTGATATGCAGCCTTTTCTGCCGATTTTGTAACCAAGTTTTCTGCTTTGAATGTTTGAAATTTTACGGCATCAGCCCCCGCTTCTACTGCTGCTTCAATTAATTTCTTGGCTGTTTCCATACACCCATTATGATTAACCCCTGCCTCAGCAATAATAAAGACCTTATTCATGCTTACCCTTCCCTTGGGGAGAAGTGACCATTTGAGTTATCACAGAACATGATTTTTTAACCTCACACTACTCGGGATATTAACGATACGCTCCTCTAACCAATATGAATTCGTCAGAATTTCAGTTTGACAAGATTTATACATGTCTAATTTATTCATTAGCTGCCAAATGGGTCTTGTCATTATACCCGCTTTATTCGTTATATCTAAAAAATTATCCCGTTCAGTTTTATCTGCCAACAATACAGAGTTTAGCCAGTAATTTGCTTTTGAACCTCTTTCTTCTTCAATAAATGATATCGACTGACTTTCAAAAAAGGACTTATAGCGCATGGCTAATTCGCGTTTATTATCTAAAAATAATTGAATTTTTTCTAGCTGGGCACACCCTATAGCTGCGTTCAAATTAGGCAATCGATAGTTATAACCAACCATATCATGAATGTATTCATGAGGGCTCGCCATTTTGGCTGTTGTCGTAAGGTGTTTAGCCTTTTTTGCTAGAGATTCATCATCTGTCACAATCATCCCCCCACCACCTGTTGTAATCGTTTTATTGCCATTGAAACTAAATGCTCCAACTTCGCCGAAAGTCCCTGTATGCCGCCCTTGAGCATAACTTCCTAAGCTCTCTGCCGCATCCTCAACCAGAGGAATGTTATAACGTTCACAGATGGCTTTAATCTGCGTTATTCCTGCAGGATGACCAAACGTATGCATAGGTAAAACTGCTGTAATTTTTTTACCTGTCTGTTTATTGTATTGGCCATCAACTCTTCTCTCTGTTTTAGTTGAGAGAAAATGTAATAGTGCATCAGGGCATCAGGGCATCAGGGCATCAGGGCATAACCCCATATTCCTTTTATCAACATCAATAAATACAGGAACAGCATTGCAGTAACTAATCGCATTACAGGTCGCCACAAATGAAAGCGCTTGGGTAATCACTTCAGTATTTTGTTCAACGCCTACTAATCGCAACGCTACATGTAGTGCCGCTGTCCCATTAACCGTTGCTATTGCAAATTTTGCCCCAGTGTACTCAGCAAATTTATCTTCAAACTGATCGACAAATTTTCCAACAGAAGAAACAAATGTAGAATCTATACATTCTAATAAATATGTTTTCTCATTGCCGATAAACACAGGAGCATGCAAGGGGATGAATTGATCACTTTGGAACGTATTTTGAATGAATGTAATGATATCTTGGTACATAATGCAGATTACATTTTACTATCTAAATATGTACCTGTTTCTTTATGAGAAAACGCGGGTAATAAATGAAAAAACAAACTAACTATTTCCTGTTTAGTCCATTTTCTTTCAGACTTCAGCCGATGAATTTCTTTTTCAAAGAATGTTAAGTCAGCTTCATTATATTCTATGGCCCCTTTGATAACTCCTAAGTTAAAAAATTTGTCCATATCAAGTACTTCTTGATCTGTGAAGAACTCTTCGAAATCTTTTTCACCTGTCGTCGTACTTCTTGTGAACAAACAAGGCCACTTTTCATTAGAGGTCATCGAAGCAGCAAATTCACGAGCCTCATCTTCAGAATCGCAAAGGTAAGGTTCATAACCTTGTTCCTTAATATATTTGACGGCTATATCTGCAAATGAAATTAAATGTAGTTTTTCACTGAGCTTTGGAAAGAAAATGTCTCTATTTTCTCCAAAAATACAACTCATTAAACACAGTTCACCAGATTCTTTTGGCGTCACAAAATAACGTTTAATATCGTTTGGAGCGACTATCGGCTGTTTTTTTTGAATGCGTTGATTAAAACCATACAATAATGAGCCATCTGAAAAAGCAACATTGGCAAACCGAGCTGTCGATATTGCAATATATTGACTTTGACGCATTAGGAACATTTCCATAATCCGCTTTGATGCTCCCATCATATTCACCGGATTCGCGGCCTTATCCGTTGAAACACAAAAATATTTTTTTACGCCATTTTTTATAGATTGTTTTATCGTTTTTTGAGTATTAAAAATATTAACATCTATCATCCGCATTAAAGTGTATGGGTCTTTTTCACTCCTGACATGTTTCAGAGCTGATAGGTTTAGTACATAATCATATTGTCCATCGGCTTCGATAAATGCATCGTATTCAACTGAACCTATATCAAGTGCAAATGTCTGGAAATCACCCTCAATATAGCCGTAATTGCTCCTCACATCTCTTACTAGCTCAACCATGTTATTTTCACTAATATCTACTACATGAAGCTTTTGAGGGTTTCGACTGAATATTTCTTTTGTTACGGCTTGCCCAATTGAGCCTGCACCACCTAACACTAGGAACTTCGATGACGAGACTATTTCCATTAATTCTCGTTGATGATTAACAATATCTTCTTCAAATAATTCTTTGGAGCGGCCTATCAATGAAAGCATACTTTAATTACTCAACCGTTACAGATTTTGCCAAATTTCGAGGTTGATCAACATCCGTTCCTTTAATTAAAGCAACATGGTAACTCAACAATTGTAATGCAATATTAAATACTATCGGCGCTGTTATCCGACCAACATTCGTTGTCGCCTTGATAACTCGCATGCCTTCTTCAGGCTCGATATCAGAACTCTCATCTTCAAAGATAATCATTTGGCCCCCACGGGCTTTAACTTCTTGTAAGTTAGATTTTAACTTCTCTAACAAATCATCATGTGGAGCAATAGCTATGACAGGCATATTTTCATCAATCAATGCCAATGGACCATGCTTCAACTCTCCAGCAGGATAAGCTTCTGCATGAATATAACTAATCTCTTTTAGCTTCAATGCGCCTTCCATAGCGATCGGATACATAGTCCCACGGCCTAAAAATAAAGCGTGCTGTTTATCTGAGAAATCTTCGGCAATTTTTTCAATAATACTTTCATGTGAGAGCGCCTTTGTAATCAGAGAAGGTAACTGTTGTAGCCCTGTTACTATCGCCTTTTCACGTGTGGCATCAATTCGTTCCTTTACCCGACTTATTGTAGTCACTAACACTGCCAATACAACCAATTGTGTCGTGAAGGCTTTGGTTGAAGCAACACCAATTTCAGGGCCTGCGTGTGTTAAACAAACGAAGTCTGACTCCCTTGTTAAGCTACTTTCAGGTACATTGCAAATGGCCAGGGTCGGTATTAAAATTTCGCTTTGTTTCTGAGATGCCGCCATCTCACTTCTTATTTGCATGACTTTTTGCAACGCTGCCAAAGTATCGGCTGTTTCACCTGATTGACTCAATGTAATGAATAACGTTTTGTTTTGAATAACTGGGTTTCGGTAACGATATTCACTGGCCACTTCTACTTGGCATGGTAATTGGCATATATCTTCAAACCAGTACTTAGCGACCAGACCAGCATTATAGCTAGTACCACAAGCAATAATTTGTACTGCCTCTATTTGCTTGAATACAGACTCAGCATCTTGACCAAAACTAGCAGGGATAACGCTATCATGTTTAACTCTGCCAACTAAGGTATCAATAACAGCTTGTGGTTGCTCATAAATTTCTTTGTGCATGTAGTGACGATGCTGCCCGAGTTCGACGCTTTCAACTGAAAGATTTGATTCTTTCTGTTCCCTCTCTACTTTCTGGCCAGACTTATCAAAAATACTGACACTGTCTTTAGTAATAACAGCGATATCGCCATCTTCTAAAAAAATAAAACGTCGGGTAACCGGTAGTAATGCTGAAACATCGGACGCAATAAAATGTTCGCCGATACCGACACCAATCTCTAATGGTTATCCCTTCCGAGCAGCGATTAATGTATTCGGCTCATCGGTTGAAATAACACCCAATGCGTATGCCCCGTCGAAACGCTTAACAGCCGCTGTAACCGCATCAAACAAAGAATCATGTGATTGCAATTGATAATGCACTTCATGTGCAACTACTTCGGTATCTGTTTCAGACGTAAATTGATAATTGTTGGCTAATTGTTCTTGCTTTAAGGCTTCGTAATTTTCGATAATACCATTATGGACAATAGCGACATTACCACTACAAATATGAGGATGGGCATTGTTTTCTGCTGGGGCACCATGAGTAGCCCAACGTGTATGTGCTATGCCTATATTCCCTGAAAAAGGGGTTACCTCTTCAGCAATTTTTTTTTGTAATGCCTTAATTTTACCCAAGGACCTAACACGATGAATTCCAACCTCAGTGTTTAATAGTGCTATGCCAGACGAATCGTAGCCACGATACTCTAAACGCCTCAGCCCCTCTAGTAAAATAGGGGTTAAATTCCTTTCTGCAATACCGCCTACTATTCCGCACACAACAACAGCCCTAATTAATTTAGTGATTGATTAAATTATACAGGGTTATCTGAAGCCGTTTAATATATTCTCATCACACTTTCATTATCTTTTATTTCAGCCAATCTTCAACTGCACATTGAGGCGCAAAGCCATCAATCGTTTCAGTCAGAATGAGTCTTATCGCTTCGCAGTCACCCTCTGTATTCGCCAGTGTCAATTTTGCTAATACAGATTCTAACTCCACCCAAGGAATAATTAACTCCTCAGCTCGCATAATTTTTTGATGTTGCGTATCAGATACTTTGTCACCTATCAATAGCTCTTCATACAATTTCTCACCCGGCCTTAGTCCCGTATAAATCACCTCAATATCACCATCTGGGTTCTCAGCATCTTTTTCGTGATGCCCACTCAAATGAATCATTCGTTTCGCCATATCTAAAATACTGACCGGCTCCCCCATATCTAGGACAAAGACATCACCACCCTCACCCATTGCACCCGCTTGAATCACCAACTCCGCAGCCTCTGGAATCGTCATAAAATAGCGAATTATCCTCGAATCTGTCAAGGTTATTGGGCCGCCATTTGCAATTTGTTGCCGGAAAAGGGGGACGACAGACCCAGATGAGCCCAATACGTTTCCAAACCGAACCATAGTGAACCGGGTATTGCCTTTTAATGCGGTATTTTGTGCTAATGCCTGTAATATTAATTCCGCTAAACGCTTACTCGCACCCATGGTATTCGTAGGTCTAACTGCTTTATCCGTAGAGATTAAAACAAATGTTTCGACCTCTGCTGCAATAGCCGCTTTAGCAGAGGCAAGTGTTCCAAACACATTGTTTTGAATCCCTTCGCTAGTATTATGCTCAACCATAGGCACATGTTTATACGCAGCAGCATGATAAACGGTCTTGATTTTAAAGCGCTGACAGACTGCTTCGACCCTTTTCTCATTTAATACCGACCCCAAAATAGCGTAGGTAGGAATATCACCAGCCGTTAGGTCTTTTAATTCTTGTTCAATCCGATATAAATTAAACTCATTGAGTTCGAATAAAATTAAGGCTGTTGGCTGTAATTTAATAATTTGCCGGCATAGTTCTGAGCCAATCGATCCTCCTGCTCCTGTCACCATAACCGCTTTATGCCGGATATTCGAAATTAATAAATCATCAATGGGCTTAATCTGATCCCGGCTCAGTAAGTCTGCTATATCAACTTCCTGGACGTCAGTGACTTTGACTGTGCCTTTAGCAAGATCATTCAAACTGGGTAATGTTCTGACATGAATAGGGTACGGTTCTAGCTTCTGAATAATTGCCTTGCGCTGGCTTCTCGAGACAGACGGTATCGCTAGCAAAACCTCAATAACATGATACTTTTCTATCAAACTCGCTAATCTAGAAAATGGATAAATCGTTAAGCCACTGACTTGCTGACCTATGAGACTTCTTTCATCATCAATATAACCAACAGGACGCAATTGTCCTGCCATCCTTAACGCGACAGCCAATTGAGCTCCTGCATCACCAGCCCCATAAATGAGCACCGGAGAAGCACGAAAATTTGGTGATGCAGACCCCGAATTAGTATCATTATATTGAGAAAACCACCAACGTGCGACAAGCCGGCTGCCCCCAATAAGGACCAGTAATATGAGTAAATTAATGCCATATACCGTCCTAGGAACAACACCTGCAAAATCTGAACCCGCTAATAAAATAATAACAGCAAAAACAACTGTATATAAAGAAATAGCTTGCACCACTGTCCATATTGCACGCATCCCTAAATAACGGATAATCGCACGATATAAGCCGAATTTAATAAATATTGGAATCGCTATGATCGGTGCTAATAGAAACACCCATAGCTGCTCAGAAGGTGGTTGATAAAGTGCACTATAGCGAAGCGATAAAGCAATCCAAAGCGATGCCATCACCGCAATAAAATCAACCAGTAGTGTAATAATCCGCTTGGACTTTCTCGGACGTGTTAAAAACCAATGCGAAATAGCTGATAGGTCAATCATTTTTAGCATGGAACTGATGTCGTCCTTAAATATTTTTAATGTCTATAAGTCTAACCTGTCTCAAGGAGACTAGGAAGTCCAAGCGTTTTAAATTTAGCTAAATAGAGCAGAAATGGTGCGCCCGACAGGACTCGAACCTGTTACCCTCGGCTTAGAAGGCCGATGCTCTATCCAGATGAGCTACGGGCGCATTGTTATTATATTGCTGATAAGACTGTAGAGCCGAAGCCCCCACTCACTCACATAGAGTTTGATAATGACGGCAATCGCTACAAGCCGCACATTATAAAGGCTTAGCCAGGTATATACCATTATAAATTGCGACCGTGCTGAATGCTACGGGTGAGCGCTATTCACAGCTTGTATAAATCTGGAATATATTGGCTATATACAGAGCGAAATACGGTTTCGATTTTTAGTCAGGAAATTGGCTGAATTCAAAGGAATGAACCACCTTCTCGGCATTGTTCCAATGCCCATCCAATCCATCATAAACTGCATCTACCAGAAGCTGCTGTCGTAATACTACACTATAGTACAATGGACATATATATAGAAATACCCCTGATAATGAAAATTAGTTCGAAAGAAATGAGAACTAGTTCACAAATTACTGATATACGAAAGAAGGATATGTTTATGAATATTAAAAAATTACGAAATACAATACTCGCTGGGGCAGCATTATTGCTCTCACCACTTGTGCCACTTCAAGCAGCAACAACTGCAGACATCTTATTTGTTGTAGATGAGTCAGGCTCAATGAGTGGCGAACATACTTGGATAGGCAATATGGTCACACATTGGGCACGGCAGGTGTCACTGGTAACCGATTTGGTTTAATTGGCTTTGGTGCGAGTTCTTCTCACGGCACACCTGGCCATAAACACAGTGTAGGTGGTGGAGACTTTGGTACTGCCGCACAATTATCGACTGCAGCCGGTAGTTTAGTTACAAGTGGTAGTAGAGAAGATGGTTATTCTGGTATTGACGTTGCTTTAAATGATTACATTTTTCGATCTGGCGCAGCAATCAATGTCATTCTGATTACAGATGAAAATAGGGACACATTGTCTGGCAGCACAAATACATATGCAAGTACTTTGAGCCTATTACAAAGCAAAAATGCACTTTTAAATGCTGTTATTAATGTCGACTTTTCATCGGATGCTAATAGCGGCGCATTAGGCATTGATGGCACTGATTCATATTTTGAAGCTGCTCTTGGCGCGTTTACTTCGGAAACTGGAAGTAACTCGGTCGATGCCTCTGGTAGCTCGAATAACGGTTCTATAGATGACTATGTTAACTTGGCTTTAGCTTCAGGCGGGGCGGCATGGGATTTAAAGAAACTGCGTGATGGTGGCAATACAGCCGATGCTTTCACCGCTGCTCTTGTTGATATTAAAGTAGCTGAAATCATTGTTCAACCACCTGCTGAAGTACCGGTTCCAGCAGCAGCCTTTTTGTTTGCTCCTGCATTATTGGGGTTCTTAGGTTTACGTCGTAAAGCTAAAAATGACCTAGCTTAAATGTAAATATAAACTAAAAGATAAAGAAGCTGTAGCGAGAAATCGCTATGGCTTTTTTATTGTTTACTTCCCAAGAAAGTTATTTCCGCAGTAAAAAGCATCTATAAGCAGCGTTTATCTTGTCAATGATAGCTTCTCACTAATAACCCGACTGTATCGTCAGTTCAATTGATTCAATCCAATTGAGGTCATGCGGTTTTATGGTTTGTTTAAAACTGCTTGAAACACATTGCCCTCAGCATAAAAGGCTGATACACGGCTCAGTTGCTGGCGCATAATTTCAAAGCGAGAAGAAGTTTGTTTTGAAGTGGTCGGGGCAGAGAGATTCGAACTCCCGACCCTCTGGTCCCAAACCAGATGCGCTACCAGACTGCGCTATGCCCCGACATTTCGAAGAACTGACATCTCCGAAGAAAGGCGGAATAATACGCTGATGGAATACAACAGTCAATTCCTGAATGGATATTTTTTGCTGTCTAAGACACAACATGAGACCATGACTGGTTTTGATTGTCCGGAACTGTTTTATGACTGCTCAACTGCTCGATGGTAAAGCGATTGCTTCAGCGCTTAAACAAGACTTAAAAGCAGCAACAGCGCTGCGATTACAGGCAGGGAAACGTCGCCCTGGCTTAGCCGTTGTGTTAATTGGTTCAGACCCAGCATCGCAAGTCTATGTTGGAAGTAAACGCCGCAGTTGTGAGGAGATCGGGTTCAAATCGGATTCTTATGATTTACCCGAACATTGTCCAGAACCTGAGCTTCTTAACTTAATCGAGCAGCTTAACCATGATGATGAGATAGATGGCATTTTAGTACAGTTGCCCCTACCTGATCACATTGATACTGATAAAATCATTGAACATATCGCACCTCATAAAGATGTTGATGGTTTCCATCCCTACAATATTGGCCGTTTAGCACAGCGGAATCCACAATTACGTCCCTGTACCCCAAAAGGGATGATCACAATGCTGACAAAAACCGGTATTGAACTTAAAGGACAAGAAGCTGTGGTCGTCGGCGCTTCCAACATTGTTGGCCGGCCCATGGCATTAGAGTTATTACTTGCTGGTTGTACCACAACTGTCTGTCATCGTATGACGAAAGACTTGGAGTTTCACGTCCGTCGTGCTGATATATTAGTCGTCGCTGTCGGCAAGGCACACTTTATTCCTGGCGATTGGGTTAAAGCAGGCGCTATTGTGCTTGATGTCGGTATTAACCGATTAGACAATGGTAAATTAGTCGGGGATGTAGAGTTCGATGTTGCAAAAGAAAAAGCGGCTTGGATTAGTCCTGTGCCTGGTGGTGTTGGGCCAATGACCGTCGCCACGTTATTAGAAAACACTTTTTATGCAGCAGAAATGCTACACAAGAATTAGCCGTTAAACTCTACGCCAAGTCGTTTTTCCTGCGGCATCTTCTAGTATGACGCCCATTGCAGTTAGCTCATCTCTGACTTGATCAGCTTTTGCCCAATCTTTATCTGCTCTGGCCTGGTTTCTTTGTGCTATCAAACCTTCTATTTTAGCGGCATCGTCACTATCTCCAGCTAAAAAAGACGCTGCATCTTGTTGAAATAGCCCCAGCACATCACCAAATGCGATTAATAATCCCGCTAGATAACGCTGCTGTTCAAGTTGCTGTTGT
>JABGUA010000044.1 GCA_018646825.1 Piscirickettsiaceae bacterium | reverse complement strand
CTAACACGATGCAAGAACTTGAAGGCGAAGATGGCGGTAAAGTTGTCGTCTCTAATCACCCTCTTGCTGTTTCACCTGGCGAGCCAGTTACTATTAGTAAATCTGTCGCTGCTATCTATAAAGATAATGGCTATGATTGGCATCAATCAGAAAAAGTAGGATTATCTGCACCGTTTACTTATGCTGCATAATTAGCATAGCCAGGTAACATCATCAAAGCCCCATTTATTGGGGCTTTTTTGTTACAGCTTCAAAAGTATTCACTAATTTTTAATTAGTCAGGGAGCGCTATGAAGGCTGAAATAAAGTTAGACTCCATTCTCACGTGCCCAGGCTGTGGCCATCAAGAAGCTGAAACGATGCCGACAGATGCTTGCCAGTGGTTTTATGAATGTAAAAGCTGTGGCGTGTTACTCAAACCATTAAAGGGCGATTGCTGCGTTTATTGCTCTTACGGCACCGTTCCCTGCCCGCCTATTCAACAAGGCACTCGCACTTGTTGCTCATCTAAGTAAAAATACCTAAACCTCTGTATAATGAACCTTTTTCTTTATTCTGATACTTAATTAGCAAGGAAGTGAGTCTGTTCATATAGGGCACGCTCAGCATAAAACTCAGCCTCTAATTTGGACTAAGTTTTGCCTTTTTACGCTATCATTTATTTCTCAACTTGATACTGAGATGGAATCATCAATTTCATCTCTGTGGAACCTAAAAACTAAATGCTTAAAAATACAGTGATAACCAAGAAGTTTCCTTTGGTCATGGTTGCTTTTGCACTTTTCTCTGCCATTGTGACTGGAATAGTTGCATTCAACACGGCAAAAAACAGTCTAACTCAAGCTTCCGAAGACAATATAATTTCTCTTTCAGAGTCTCGAAAATCATCATTACCGAATTATGTCGAAACGATTCAGGATGAAGTCAATTTTCACGCCCAAAGTCCACTGATCATAGATGCTTTGCAATCCTTTTCGGCGGCTTGGAACCAGCTACCTGATCGGTGATGCTGTTCTAAAAAAAGCGGCGGAGGTATTTCGGTCGAGTACCCGTAACGATGACATCGTTGCCAGATTAGGTGGAGATGAATTTGTCATTATTTTACCTGATGTCTCGGATATCGCTAATATCAAAAAAATCGCTGATAAAATTTTAATCAACATTTCAAAAGATAGTTTTGTGCCAGGTAAAGATGTTTTCTTATCCGTCAGTATCGGTATATCGCTTTATCCAGATGAAGCAATCAATGGTACATCCTTGTTAAAACAAGCAGATGAAGCGATGTATATTGCGAAACATAGCGGGAAAAACCGTTTTCATTACTCAGAAATGAGTGCAGCTTTAATTCAAGAATAAATCATATTAACGTACAATAATGTCTTTTATCGCTAGCTAAAATGAGCCAAAAATGAACATACAAAGCCATATGACCGACCTTGACACGCCGACGGGCGTCATGCGAACTTATATTCACCGCCCTGCTAGTGATGGCTGTTATCCGGTTATTTTGTTTTACTCTGAAATCTTTCAGCAAACTGGCCCTATTGAGCGTGCTGCTAAGTTGATAGCAAGCCATGGCTACGTTGTGTTGGTGCCAGAAGTGTTTCACGAACTTAATCCCATTGGGACCGTGTTAGGCTATGACGATGCTGGCAGGGTAAAAGGCAATGCGGATAAACATACCAAAGATGTACAGGGCTATGACTCTGACAATGCCGCACTAATCGCCTATTCTAAACAACAAGACTGGTGTAATGGCCAAATAGGCGCAATGGGCTTTTGCATTGGTGGCCATTTGGCTTTCCGAGCTTCGCTACAGCCCGAAGTCAAAGGAACTGCTTGTTTTTATGCTACCGATTTACATGTTCAAGTTATACCCAATGTGCCAGGGCAACATAGTATGGAACGCTTAGGTGATATTAAAGGTGAATTGCTCATGATTTGGGGTAAGCAAGATAACCATGTCCCTAAAGAAGGTCTTGCCAAGATATACACTGATCTTAATGCAACAGATATTACATTTACATGGCATGAATTTAATGCCCAGCATGCCTTTATGCGTGATGAAGAAGATGATGGTCGCTATGATGGTCAAACAGCCCAACTGAGTTATCAGCTTGCACTAAATTTATTTAGTCGAACGTTAAGCTAGCCTTAGCACTAGAAAGACGTGGAAATTTAATTTGATTTCGAATGGTTTACTTCTAACAAACTGAATTATTTGTATTGTTAATACTATGAGTAATGTAACCTGAAACTGGGCTATTGATACTTTATCGAGACGATTTTTAATTCTATGACTTTATTACTTATTTATCTTACCCTCGCAGTTGGCGTGTCTTTTGTCTGTTCTATTTTAGAAGCAGTATTGCTTTCCATTACGCCGAGCTATGTCGAAAGTGTTGCTGCTCAACACCCTAAAAGAAGCAAAGTCCTTGTCATCGTCAAGGAACGGCTTGATCAATCTCTTTCAAGTATTTTAATTTTGAATACTTTTGCCCACACCATGGGCGCGGCAGGTGTCGGTTCACAGGCAGCTTATATCTTCGGTGCCCGCTGGGAAACACTGATCGCGGTATTACTGACTTTAGTAATTCTGTATTTTTCTGAAATTATTCCTAAAACAATAGGTGCCTTATTTTGGCGCCAACTTGCTTTGCCCTCGGCGCATACTATCTATTGGCTCATTAAACTTGTCTATCCCTTAATTTGGGTTGCCACTCTCATTACTAAACCTTTTAAGAAAGAAGGACAGGACGAAGTTACCCGTGAGGAAATCATTGCCCTCGCCTCACTGAGTCATCGTGTCGGGTCACTAGTAACACAAGAGAACGATTATTTAGTTAATGTGCTTAAATTGCATGATATTAAGACTGAAGAAATACTAACCCCACGAAGTGTTCTACATAGCTTAGAGGAAGATATCACTGTTACTGAAGCGCTCGCTTTTGAAAAAACCAAGGAATATACGCGGATTCCCGTTTTCAAAGAAGAGCAAGACAAT
>JABGUA010000006.1 GCA_018646825.1 Piscirickettsiaceae bacterium | reverse complement strand
GTTACGTTTGTTACTACCCGCCAGCATTAAAGGGAAATGTTCAACCTTAGTCATGTTTTTCGCTCCCTTATAAAATGCAAATTTTTTCTTTTAAACCTTCATTTAAAATGGCATGATTTAATGAATAATCCACGGCTAACTCAATTAAATGCACCCCTTTTGTTTCTAGGGCCATTGCCAAGGTTTCAGTGAACTCAGCATGGCTTGCTGGCCTATGACCATGTGCGCCATAACTTTCAGCATATTTCACGAAATCAGGATTATTATAATCAAGACCAAAATTATCAAATCCCATACCTTCCTGTTTCCACTTGATCATGCCGTAAGCATTATCATTAAGAATAATCACAACAAGATCGAGCTTTAACCTAACTGCCGTTTCCATTTCTTGTGAATTCATCATGAAACCACCATCGCCACACACGCTGACGACTTTACGCTCTGGGTTAATCAGTTTAGCTAACATGCCTGATGGTAAACCCGCGCCCATCGTTGCTAGCGCGTTATCTAATAATAGCGAGTTGTTTTGGTAGCACAAATAGTTACGGGCAAACCAAACTTTGTAAACACCATTATCTAAGGTCAAAATGCCATCTTCATCCAACTGCTCGCGAATAGTATGAACAGCACTTTGTGGCAGCATTGGGAAGCGAGTGTCTTCGCTATAACGTGATAAGCGTTTCTGAACTTCTTCTTTAACACGATAAAAGTAGGAAAAATCCCAACCCTGTTGTGGTTCTAATAGCGTCGTTAAACGGTTAATTGATGTCGCAATATCCCCAACAACATCCAATTGAGGAAAGTAGACGGGATCTATTTGTGCTGGCTGAAAATTAACATGGATAACTTTTGCTCCGCCCTCTTCCATAAAGAACGGTGGCTTTTCAATCACATCATGACCGACATTAATAATTAAATCGGCACGCGAAATCGCACAATGGAGGAAATCATTATCCGATAATGCTGCGGTGCCTAGATATGCAGAATGGCGCTCATCGATCACCCCTTTGCCCATTTGTGTATTGAAAAAAGGAATCCCTGTTTTTTCAATAAATGCAGTCAATGCCACACTGGCTCTTTTTCTGTTCGCGCCCGCACCAACTAAGAGCAACGGCATCTTGGCATTTTTGAGCATTTTAATTGCTGTTTTTATCGCCGTATTATCGGCATCTGGCCGCCGTGTCGTCGCCACTTGATACATCCGATCATCGGCATCTTCTGCTGCGATATCCTCTGGTAGTTCAATATGGACCGCGCCTGGGCGTTCTTCAGTTGCAAGCCGAAAGGCTTCCCGCACTGTCGCAGCAATACTGCTGCCATGGACAACTTGTTTGGTGTACTTAGTAATGGGCCGCATCATATTGACGACGTCAACGATTTGAAATTGGCCCTGTTTGCTAGATTTGAGCGGCTTTTGACCCGTGATCATCAGCATCGGCATACCACCCAATTGCGCATAGGCTGCTGGGGTGACAAAGTTAGTTGCGCCCGGCCCTAATGTTGCCAAACAAACGCCTGGTTTTCCGGTTAACCGCCCATAAGTCGCAGCCATAAAACCAGCACCTTGTTCATGACGCGTTAAAATTAGCTTTATAGGGGAGTCTTTTAGAGAATCAAGGAAGTCTAGATTTTCCTCTCCGGGGATGCCGAAAATATATTCGACACCTTCGTTTTCTAATGCTTTAACAAATAGATCCGATGTTTTCATTGGGGTGATTCCTTGCCACAAAGTACGGAATAAACTGGGCTTTCTGAAACGTCTTAATGTTCCCCGTTTTACCACACTTTCTTATAAAAGACACTACGGTTTCACGGCAGGAACTAGACCTGCTTCATCTTTTCTTTATCTTTGTACATTGAGAGGTCGGCAAAGTTCAATAATGCTTCTAGTGAATCGCCTTGCCCGGGGAAAGCCGCTATGCCTATACTTGCTGTGATTTTTACAGTTACCCCTCCTTCGATGATAGGCTCTGCAATGGATCTCTTTATTTTTTGCTCAGAGCCTTATATCTTAATCTTAGATAACGACACTACACATCTACTTAGATCGAAGCTTCATCTTTCCATGATCTAAAGTGATTTAGCAATACAAAACGGAGTGCTTGAATAGAAAATCCCCCTGCTCTCCAAGCCCGACTATTTCAAATATAAAGGCACTATCTTACACATTTTTGACTTTGCTACCAACTTGGCTCTGAGAGCCTGTGCTTGATGACTTTTATAATGTCAAAAGGGGATTAACTTTGTGCTACCGCTTAGATGCGAAGATCGACAAGCCACGTATTCTTACAATGGCTTGAAAATTTGGTGGGCCCACCAGGACTTGAACCTGGGACCAATCGATTATGAGTCGAGTGCTCTAACCAACTGAGCTATGGGCCCGAAACGATTAATTATCGGTGTCGAGGAAGCTACGTAATTGATCTGAACGCGTTGGATGACGTAGTTTACGCAATGCTTTTGCTTCAATTTGGCGTATACGTTCACGTGTTACATCAAATTGTTTACCGACTTCTTCTAGGGTGTGATCAGTATTCATATCGATACCAAAACGCATCCGCAATACTTTTGCTTCACGTTCTGTTAAGCCACCTAACATACCTTGAGTTGCTTCCCTCAAGCCTTCAATCATGGCTGAATCTTGTGGTGACATCACATTCACATCTTCAACAAAATCACCTAAATGCGAATCTTCATCATCACCAATCGGCGTTTCCATCGAAATAGGTTCTTTCGAAATTTTTAATACTTTCCGTACTTTATCTTCTGGCATATCAACACGCTCTGCCAATTCTTCTGGTGTCGGTTCACGACCCATTTCTTGTAACATTTGGCGGGCAATACGATTCAGTTTGTTGATTGTTTCGATCATATGTACCGGAATACGGATTGTGCGGGCTTGGTCAGCAATTGAACGCGTAATTGCTTGGCGAATCCACCAAGTGGCATAGGTTGAAAACTTATAACCCCGCTGATATTCAAATTTATCAACAGCTTTCATCAAGCCTATATTACCTTCTTGGATTAGATCTAAAAATTGCAGGCCGCGATTGGTATATTTTTTGGCAATCGAAATCACTAACCGCAAGTTTGCTTCGACCATTTCTTTTTTAGCGCGACGTGCTTTGGCTTCAGAAATAGACATTTGACGGCTAATTTCTTTAATTTCGGCAATGTCCATGTCACGTTCTTCTGACAACGTAGCCATGATCTTTTGCGCTTCTAATACTTGGTCTAAATTTTTCTTAATTGTCGATGAGTAATGCTTTTTCGCACGGATATGTTTGTCCGTCCATTCCAAATTCACCTCATTACCGGTAAATGAGTCAATGAAGTCACGACGGTTCATTCGTGCTTGGTCAACCACAATTTTTGCAATGCTGCGTTCTTGAGTGCGAATGACCTCAACCGTTTGGCCCATTAAACCATTAAGGAATATTAACGTTTTTGGTGTTAATTTAAATTCCATAAACAGGCTACTAACCGCTTCGTTGAAAAGGGCTAGTTTCGCATCACCTTCTGTTTTGGCTTTAATCGCTTTATCATTCGCTGCGCGTAGAGCATCAAAACGTTCCCGTGCTTCCTCGGGATCGACGCCAACCGCTGCTTCGTCTTCTTCCTCATCACCCTGTGCATCCGGGTTTGCCGCCGCCAACGCTGCTTTAGCTGCTTCGGCTTCAGCTAATGCTGCTGCTTCTGCTTCAGGTAAAATAAAGCCTTTAATTAACTCGTTAAGTCGCATTTCCCCCGCTTCTACAGCATCATACAACTCTAAAAAATTAGCAATACACGGAGGGTAAGTAGACAACATATAGAGGCTTTCTCGAAGACCAACTTCGATGCGTTTGGCAATCACAATTTCGCCTTCGCGGGTCAACAACTCTACTGATCCCATTTCACGCATGTACATCCGAACTGGATCCGTTGTACGGCCAAACTCACCATCAGAACTAGCTAAGACCGCTGCCGCTTCTTCGGCAGACACTTCATCGCCTGACGAGGCCGCTTCAGCCAAGCGTTCCATCTCATCGGTATCCATACCATCTTCATGTACTACGATGCCAAGATCGCTGAACATACCCATAATGTCTTCAATTTGATCCGCGTCGACCATATCCTCTGGTAAGTGATCATTGATCTCACCATAGGTTAAGTAGCCGCGCTCTTTACCTAGGGTGATAAGCGCTTTAATGCGGGATTGTTGATCTTTCATTTGACCTCTTTCTTCATCATGTCTGACAAATAGTGCTAACCGAATATTATAACGATAAGCCTCTAATCTTGCACGTTTTTTGATGCGCAACTTTTAGACTTACCGCTTCAATATTGCGCCTAGTTGTTGTATTTCCTGTCGTTCTTCTTGTGTCAACTGGCTTAAACCTTTCGCCATTAATAATTCATGACGCAATTTTAGCGCTTGTTGTTGTAGTTGTTTAACGACACCCACTAACTCATGCTGTAATTCTTCGGAACTTAATTTTAAGGTTTGGATCGCCAGTTTCTTTAAATGTTCGCCATGTTCGGTGTCTCGTGCCCTTTCTAATAAAGCAGCGGTATTGAGATGGGGGTGTTGGTGCAAAGTTTCAAGTAGCTGCGCTAAAACTGTGACGCCAGGGTCTGGCAATGCCATAATTTTATCGAACTCTCCGACAGAAGCATGGAGCTCTGGGTGTTGTATCAAAATCGTAATCGCCATTCTGATTGGCGAAATACCGCTTGAACTCTGGACCGTTTTTTTTATCTTATTTTGTGTTGCTGGCGGCTTCTCTAAATGCTTCTGTAGCACTGATGTACTGGTTTGTGCGCGCTCGGCCAAGCGCTGTTCAAACATATCTCGATAAACGCCGGCCGGAATGTGGCGCAAATAAGGTCGGGCAATTTCAACTAGCCTTGCTCGACCATCCATAGAATTGATGTCTAACCGACTTTCGAGACTTTCAAAAAAGAAATCAGAATAATTCTTAGCCTGTTCAACCATTTGATTAAAGACGTCGGCACCCTGTTCTTTCACCAAAGTAT
The DNA here is from genome assembly GCA_018646825.1 of Piscirickettsiaceae bacterium. Classification (GTDB taxonomy): domain Bacteria; phylum Pseudomonadota; class Gammaproteobacteria; order Nitrosococcales; family Methylophagaceae. The sequence goes on along the minus strand of JABGUA010000006.1, from coordinate 9,028 downwards.
CTGGATCTTCGCCATCAGGTAAAAACATAAACCTGAGTTGGTGATTACCGCCTAAAAGTGGCAAGGCATTTTCGGCTGCTCGCCATGCGGCTTCTCGCCCTGCACGGTCACCATCAAAACAAAAAACAACTTCTGGTGCACTACGTTGTAGTTGTTTTAAATGCTCCGGAGTTGTTGCTGTTCCCAATGTCGCCACGGCATTGCTAATCCCCTTCTCCGCCAAGGCGATGACATCCATATAACCTTCAACAATGACAACTCTGTTTAATTGCCTATTGGCTTTACGCGCTTGATATAACCCATACAACTCATGACCTTTGTGAAATACAGGCGTTTCTGGTGAATTAAGATATTTTGGCGTGCTGTCATCTAAAACTCGACCACCAAACCCAATCACACGCCCTCGCCGATCTCGAATTGGGAACATCACCCGATTACGAAAGCGATCATAAGTGCGTCCATTATCATTGCTGCTTAACAAGCCCGCTTCATTAAGCTGTTGAATAGCCTCTTTATTTCCACCAAAAGTTTTAAGTACATTGTCCCAGCCATCTGGTGCCATACCAATATTGAAATGCTCAACGGTTTTGTCAGATAAGCCCCGCCGCTTTAGGTATTCAACAAATTCGGCCCGCTTTGGATGGGTCTGTAACTGATGTACATAATACTGACTGACTTTATCAAGCAAGTCATACAGATTTTTCTTAGCAGGGTTTGGTGCTAATGACTGTGTTGTCGGGACTGTCATGCCCACTGACTCTGCCAACTCATGAATCGACTCAGGGAAGCTCATTTGATCATATTCCATCAAAAAGCCAATGGCAGTACCATGCGCTCCGCAACCAAAACAATGATAAAACTGCTTTTCAGGACTGACAGTAAACGAAGGTGACTTTTCGTTATGGAAAGGGCAACAGGCTTGTAGGTTTTTCCCTGCTTTTTTTAAAGGTACACGCGCATCAATGACGTCCGTGATATCAACACGAGTCAATAAGTCATCAATAAATTGTGGGGGAATTTGACCGGCCATAATTAGACCTTATAGCCGGAAAGTTCGCGTAAGCCAAGTTCAGCCTTTATCAGACTTAACAAGGTCACTGTCTTTATGACGTTAGCGCTGCCTTGACTAAACCGCTCACCGCGCCCATATCGGCACGACCTTGCATTTGCGGTCTGAGTAAATTCATTACCTTGCCCATTTCTTTTGGGCCAGTTGCGCCTACTTGCGCAATCGTTTCTGCGATAGCCGCTGCAATTTCATCATTCGTCATTGCAGTTGGCATGAACTCTTCAATGATAGCTAACTCAGCCACTTCAATTTCTGCTAGGTCTGTGCGACCTGCTGCTTCAAATTGGCTGAGAGAATCTCGACGCTGTTTACACATCTTCGTCATAATGGCGATGATGCCGTCATCATCTACATCAGTACGCGTGTCGACCTCGACTTGCTTTATCGCCGCAGTTATTTGGCGTAATGTCGCAAGGCGGTCTCTTTCTTTCGCCCGCATAGCGGCCTTGACACACTCTTGTAGAGTTAGCTTTAACGGGCTAGCTTCTGCAGGCATATTAATTAATATACTGCTTTAGTACATGCGAATGCGGCGAGCGCTTTCACGAGATGTTTTCTTTTGGTGGCGTTTTACTGCTGCCGCTGCTGCACGCTTACGTACAGTTGTTGGCTTTTCGTAAGCTTCGCGCGCTCTTGCTTCTGCAACAGTACCTGCTTTTTCACAAGCACGTTTGAAACGACGTAGAGCAATATCAAAGGGCTCGTTTTCTTTTAGACGAACTGATGGCATATTTTGTTTCCTGAACTAAAAATTTTATGGAAAAGCCCTCAATTGTACGAAAGATCTGACAGAAAGAAAACACCTTGATCCACTTTCTTTTAAAAAAGGCATAATATAACGCTATTTTCTAAAGTCGAGAACCCGCTTAAACATGCTTGTATTAGGTATCGAATCTTCCTGCGATGAGACAGGCATTGCCCTCTATGACACTGAGCAAGGCTTACTTGCCCATGCTTTATACAGCCAAGTCGAACTGCATGGCGAATATGGTGGTGTCGTGCCTGAATTGGCTTCGCGTGATCATATCCGCAAAACCCTGCCTTTAATTGAAGAAGTATTAGTTGAAGCGGGATTAACCCAACAGGATATCGATGCCATTGCCTATACTGCGGGCCCTGGTTTAGTCGGCGCTTTATTAGTGGGTGCTGCCATTGGACGCAGTATGGCTTGGGCCTTAGACATCCCTGCTTTGCCCATCAATCATATGGAAGGTCATTTATTATCTCCTCTCTTGGAAGATACCCCCCCCTCATTCCCTTTTGTTTCTTTATTGGTTTCTGGGGGGCACACCTTGCTGGTTGATGTGAAGGGTGTTGGCGAATACGTCCTTTTGGGTGAGTCAATTGATGATGCTGTCGGAGAGGCATTCGATAAAACCGCTAAAATGCTAGGTTTAGGTTATCCGGGCGGCCCTATTTTAGCTGCCCTTGCGGAGAAAGGTATTGAAGGGAAATATACTTTCCCTCGGCCCATGACCAACCGACCCGGTTTGGACTTTAGCTTTAGCGGTCTAAAGACGTTTACGATGAATACTTGGCTGGATAGCACACAAACAGAACAAGACAAAGCAAACATTGCTTTGGCTTTTCAAACCGCGGCCGTTGAAACGCTCACAATAAAATGCAAACGGGCTTTAAAAGAAACAGGTCAGCGGACTTTGGTCGTTGCAGGGGGCGTCAGCGCCAACCTTGCTCTAAGGGCTCGATTAGATGGCTTGCCGGATATTACGGTTCACTATCCTAGACAAGCATTTTGTAGTGATAACGGGGCGATGATTGCCTTCGCAGGTGCCATGCGCCAGCGCGCTTTAGTAAAAAATAATAAACCACCGACTTTTTCAGCCCGCCCCCGCTGGCCTTTGGATGAACTCAGTCCGCCTTAAACCATTAGGATTTCGATTCTTCACCAGACAAAAGACGCTTGATATTGGCACTGTGGCGGAACAACAGCATGGTTGCCATAATAAAAATAATCCAACGCGCTCCCAAACTATCGATAAACCAAATGCTATAAAGCGGTGCTAATGAAGACGCGATAATCGCCGACAAGGATGAGATTCTTGTAATCACAAAAACCACTAGCCAGCTGAGTAAGATAGTGCCTGCTAATGGCAATGATAATGCCAAGAAACCGCCTAACGCTGTGGCCACCCCTTTTCCGCCTTTGAATTGGAAAAAGAGCGGATAAAGATGGCCTAAAAAGGCTGCGAAAGCCGTGGCTGTTAACCACGCGTTATCCAAGCCTAAAAGGCTCGCTATGATTACCGGTAAAACACCTTTCAACACATCGATGATTAATACTGTTGCCGCCAGTTTTTTACCGCCAAAACGTAACACGTTAGTCGCGCCAGGATTACCAGAACCTTGCGAACGAGGGTCAGGCAAGCCTGCTAATTTACACAAGACAATGGCGCTATTTAATGAACCGATAAGATATGCCCCAATCAATACGCTGATTGGCAGGGTCAATGTTTCAAGCATGATATGATGCAGCCTAAAATTAATGATTGCGCCATTATAGGGCTATTTCCAGTAAAACACGCAGACAATATGGATAAAATTTTTCTTAATGATCTCAAAGTGGACACCATTATCGGTATCTACGATTGGGAACGCCAAACAACACAAACACTCCGCTTTGATCTCGAAATGGACTATGACATCCGTACCGCAGCAGCAAGTGATGCTATTGCCGATACCTTGGATTACGGCGCTGTTGCGCAGACAATTGTCGGCTTTGTCGAGCGTAGCGATTATCAGCTAATCGAAACGTTAGCAGAAGACATAGCCGCCCTATTGCTAGCGCAATTTAGCATCCCAAAACTAAAATTGTCGTTGACTAAACCAGTCAAGCTTTACGGCCAAAACTTCGCTAAAATTGTGATCGAACGCTCAGCGTAATGCAGACTGGCTATTTGTTAGGGATTGGTAGCAATCTATCACCAAAAAGCAATATCGCCGACATCATAGCGGCGCTTTTGAAGCGTTTCCCTCGCTTAACTTTAAGTCGCGTTCTTAATATTCCACCCGTCGGCATGAATAGCCAGCATGATTTTTTAAATATGGCGGTATTTCTTGAAACAGATATTGATCAAACAACATTAAAAGCGTTCTGCAATGAGATTGAAATAAGTTTGGGCCGAGACAGAGCAGATCCTGCTAGTAAGACAAAAGATCGGCCTGCAGATTTAGATATTTTGTTTCGTGTGACGCATGAAGAAGACTTTCAGCGTCCTGCCAATAGCATTACTGATGAATACTTTTTATACCCTGTCATTGATGAATTGTTTTCCTATTTATCAAGACGACAATGGCGATCATTACAGGCTGGTGTCGCGATTCAACTTGATAACCTAACGTTTGGAGAGACGGCGGCCACCATCGACTGGAATACTGCACCCAGTTAAAAATGGGTTCGTTAAAATACTCTTAACAGCCAGATAAACCGGCTCTGCTCCACCCTCTTTTTTCAATAATGTCTCATCCAGCATTTGTTCTATTGTCGCTTCAGTATGCGTTGGTGTGAAGAGGACTGGCCCGGGTGCAACCGCATTGACTTTGATCTTCGGCCCCCACTTTTTCGCCAATGCCAGCGTCATATTGTGCAAACCTGCTTTAGTGGTGCCATAAATGTCGAATGCGGGTGTCGGATTTTCAACATTAATATCGGTAATATGGATAATATCCGCCGGATCGGTGCCCTCTCCTACCATCATGGATTGCAAACTTTGATTGATTAAAAATGGCGCCATCATATGAATCGTAAAAAACTGCTGATATTGTTCAGCGACTTTCACCAAATCATCCGACGTTGGTTCAAATGACGATGCATTATGAATCAGCGCTCGAAACTGATGACAATGCCCTTTCAACTGTTCCACAAAAGCCAGTATCTGTTCACTATTTGATAAATCAGCTTGTACCGTTGTGATACCTAATTCAGTTAACGCTTGGATCTCTGGCGTATGCGTACGATAATGCGCTATCACGGTATAACCGTCTTGGTATAAGCGTTGGGCAATATGATGGCCCACTCGTCGTCCCGCGCCGGTCACTACCACTGCATTCTCTAATAGCTGATTTGCCATGACTGTTTCTGATCCCATACTTAATATTGATCCGCTTGCACAAGCGCATAGTGATCGATTATTCGCTGTCATTCAACAGCGCATTGTCGATGCCGGCGGAAAAATCACGTTTGCTGAGTATATGCAGCTTTGCCTTTATACGCCCGGTTTGGGTTATTACAGTGCCGGCAATCAGAAGTTTGGCCAGTATGGTGACTTCACCACTGCGCCAGAAATTTCACCGTTATTTTCTCAAACCCTCGCCCGTCATATTCAAGATGTCCGCCAGCAATTAACCGAATTTAATCTACTCGAATTTGGCGCTGGCAGCGGCAAAATGGCGGGTAATATTCTATTACAACTCGATAAAGAGGGTGCTTTACCCGATTATTATTACATTATTGAAGCAAGTGCTGACTTACAAGTTAGACAGTGTGAATACTTAGAACAGTATATTCCATCGCTATTTGAAAAGGTCATTTGGCTAGATCAACTGCCAGAAAAATTTGTTGGCGTGATTATCGCCAATGAAGTCTGTGACGCCATGCCCATTCATCGCCTGCATTTTGATCAAGCAGCATGGTATGAATGTTGTGTGACGATCGATGAAGGTGTTTTGCAATGGCTTGATGGGCCAGTGAATAATGAAGAATTAAAGCAACGCACCAAGGTGATCTCACGAAACAACTCACAAACCGATTATTTTGCAGAGGTGAATTTGGCGGCAGAAGGGTGGGTCGCCAGTTTGGCTGAGTGTTTAAAACAAGGCGCAATTTTTATTATTGATTATGGCCATGATCGGGCGAGCTATTATCACCCGCAACGCAGCCAAGGCACTTTGATGTGTTATTACCGACATCAAGGTCATGACAACCCGCTTATCCTGCCTGGTTTACAAGATATTACCAGCCATGTTGAATTCACCGCCTTAGCGGAAATGGCACAGACATCGGGACTTGATGTTGAAGGGTTCCAAACCCAAGCTGATTTCTTATTAGCAGGTGGGATTACTGAATTATTAGAAGCCATGTCTTCGGATAATGTGACCCTTGATTCATTGCAACAGACAACGGCTATCAAACGGCTGACGTTGCCGTCGGAGATGGGGGAGAGCTTTAAGGCTTTGACTCTGACCAAGGACTTGCCAGAACTATTGCCTCGGCTTCAGTTGGCGGATAGGCGGTATAGCCTTTGAACGCTTTTAGATATAGTGTTTCACTCTAAAAAGAGAGGGTTCCTTATAAATTCTGCCTTTTTCGGTGCTAACTGATCGCGAACCCAAAACCTTCAGAGTATTTAAATGAATATTAAAAACACGTCTAAAAGCTACGGTTCAATGGCAAAATATTTGCATTGGGGAACAGCTGTTCTTTTTCTTGTGGCTTATATGAGTTTTTATTTCAGACTTTGGTTTACAGAGGCCAAGACTCCTGAGAACTTTACTGCGCTTCAAATTCATTTATCTATAGGGATAACCCTCGGTGTTATTGTGGTGCTTCGTATTGTATGGCGTATAACTAACCGCCAGCCAGACCCTGAGCCGGGCACTAAATTAGAACATTTTGCTGCCCAGGTTGGCCATTATGCCTTATACGTCATCATGATAATTATGCCTATAACGGGCTATGTGGGGACAGGTGTAAACACCGACTATTTCTTCATGTTCGAGATTCAGAAGTTTGAAAACACATGGTTATTCTAATCCCTTGTGAGCGATGGGTTAGGCATGACATTCAAAGAACTGGAAGAACCAATAGATTTCATCCATAAGGATGTGCTGGGCGCTTGGGTGGTTTAGTTATTAATAGCGGGCCACATTCTTGCTGCGCTATATCATCACTATGTCAGGAAAGATCGGACATTGCCTAAGATGACAATCGATAATTGATTAGTCTGGTTATAATTTAAGAGAACACCATTCCCCTTAAAATTTACTAACGGCTTGTTTCTGGTTTCTGTTCTCTGCATAACAAGGCTTGAACCGCTCTTCTCGGATCATTACCCTCAAACAGAATTTTATACACCTGCTCAACAATCGGCATTTCGATGCCCGCTTGTTTGGCCCGCATCAGCACTTCACGGGCAGCATTCATGCCTTCAACTGTTTTGCCCACTTCAGCGACTGCTTGTTCGACCGTTAAACCTCTACCGATAGCCAAACCAAGCTGACGATTGCGGCTTTGATTATCGGTACAAGTGAGGATTAAATCACCAACGCCGGATAAGCCGATCATAGTTTCTGTTTCTGCACCCAAGCTGGCTGCCAGACGTAGTATTTCTGCCATACCCCGGGTAATTAAAGCTGCCCGTGCATTGGCGCCATAACCTAAGCCATCTGAGATACCTGCACCGATTGCTAAGACATTTTTTACTGTACCGCCAACTTGTACACCTTGTACGTCTGATGTGGTGTAAACACGCAGAGTAGGGCGATGAATGGCTGCCGCAAGATTCTGGAAGAAGGCTTTATCTTTTGAAGCGACGGTCATCGCTGTCGGTAAATCTTTGGCCACTTCCATTGCAAAAGAAGGGCCTGAAATGATAGCTAAGGGATGGCCCTCACCTAAAATATCTGCTGCCGTATCGTATAAAAAACGGCCAGTTTCAGGTGTTAAACCTTTGGTTGCCCAGCTAAGTGGCGTACCGGACTTCAGCATCGGCCTAATCGTTTCTAACATGCCAGAAAATGCGTCGCTTGGCACTGACACTAAAACATGCTTTGCCCGCTGTACCGCTCGCTCAAGATCTGTAACAACTTCTAAGCTGGCAGGGAAGGGTAGATTGGGTAAATAACGCTCGTTACTATGGCTTTGTTGCATGGCTTTGAGGTGCTCAGTGTTACGGCCCCAAAGTAAGACTTCATGGCCATTTCTGGCCATCGCAATTGCCAATGCTGACCCCCACGCACCAGCACCGATAACTAAAGTAGGAATCAACACTGAGTTTGTCATAGTCTAAGCCCGCTTAATGCGTCGTTTGCTGTTCAGCCGCTTGTTTGGCTTGTTCGATTTGATTCATGTACAAAGCATCAAAATTAACTGGCGCTGAGACCAGTTGCGGGAAACCGCCTTTTAAGACCAAGTCAGAAATAACTTCACGCACATAAGGGAACAAAATATTTGGACAATGATTGCCAATCAATGGGCCCATTTCGTCTTTACCGTAGCCAACCAATGAAAAAACACCTGCTTGTTTTACTTCAATTAAAAAAGCAGTCTTGTCGCCTAGTTTAGCCGTAACGGTCGCGACTAAAGTGACGTCGTGATTGTTGTCATCAAGTTGCTTATACTCATTGGTCAGTTGTAAATCGAGCTCTGGCTTCCACTCTTCACGAAAAACTTCTGGCGAGTTGGGTGTTTCAAATGAAACATCTTTGGTATAAATTTTTTGGATTATGAACTGGGGTTGCGCTTGTTCTGCTGCGCCGTTTTCTTCGGCCATGGTGCTTCCTTAATAAAATAGTGGATTACGATGCAGCCAATAGGCTGTCTAATTTCTTGGCACGATCCAAAGCCAGTAGGTCAGTGTAACCACCCACAGACTGATCGTTAATAAAAATTTGCGGTACTGTACGTTGGCGACTTTTAGTCATCATTTCTTGACGTTTATTAGGGTTTTTATCGACACGAATTTCATCGTAGCTCACCTTCTTACGCTCTAAAAGTTGTTTTGCCATGACGCAATAAGGACACTGCCCTGTGGAATATACTTCAACCTTTGCCATTACTTACGCCTTAATCTGTCTCTGATGAACTAACTAAATAGGGGCAACTTGGACTCTTTCCAAGTGTTCAGGCCGCCTTTTAAGATATAAATTTCCGAAACACCGTCGGCTTGCAACTGCTTTATAGCCACCTTGGTGTTTTGGCCCATTGCTGGTACAAGGATCACT
>JABGUA010000094.1 GCA_018646825.1 Piscirickettsiaceae bacterium | reverse complement strand
CTGATCGTGAGTTTCAGCTTGGTTTATTAAGCCAGGATGATGGTGTCTTTGGTAGCACGCCGACACCACCGGAACCGAGTAATACCCCCCCCCGATTGCAGATGCTGTTACTACACGTTCAAATTTGGTGAGCGATGTTTTACCCAGTGGTTTCCCTGTTGCTGATCCTGTTTACTTTAAATCCTTCGACGTTGGTGGTGGTTTGGATGGTGATTTATCTATTCCAGAAAATGGGGTTATTGATCCAGCTGATCTGGGGGGCTTTGATGCTGAGACGAGCGAAAGTGATTTAGTTTTTCAAATTGAATCGTTACCTGATTATGTTGATTTATCTGTTTTTGATGGCTCAAGTTATACAAAAATAGATGCATCTAATATTGGTACAGTAACTTTTTCAACATCTGATAATGTTTATTGGGCTGCGACTCAAGCTCAGGTATCGGCTGTGACAAGTGCTGGTGATAACCACGCTGTTTCTTTCTTGAATAATGCTGGGACTAGTGCGGCAAGTGGTGAAGGGGGCGAGACTTGGCAGGGGCAAATACCACTGTTCAGACTTTTGTGACAGATGGGCTGGGTATTGATACCACGACGGATAGAATTAAACAGTTGGAATATGCCAATGGCCAGTCTGAGTCCATCACGATGGACTTTCCTAAAGATTCGATTAATGCTGAAATCAGTACAACGCATTTATTTGCGAGTGAAGCCGGTGGCGAAATAGGTGTTGTTACCGCTTTTTTAAATAATATTGAAATCGGGCAGTGGACTTTTACGGGAGGCTCTTCGGCGACAGCAGATTTTTCACCCACTAATGGCAATGTCGATTTGACTTCCGTAGGTGGTAATAATGGTAGTAGCGTGACCTTTTCTTTAGGAGATATTATTTTTGATCAACTGGTTTTTACAGCAGTAGAAACTGAGAATCCTGGAGATAATTCAGATGCAAGTGATTATTTTATTGCTAGCATTGTTTATGACGATTTAGGTGATGCTCCTGCCGCGAACTATACTTATTCTGTGACAGATAGTGATACTAATGTTAGCACGGCAGCTCAGGTTGTTATCAATGTAACGGAGCCATCAGCTGTTATTAATAGTGATGCATTTGTTTGGACGCCTGCCGATATACCCGCTACTGGCACAGGGCATGATGTTGTGACGTCTTTTAATGCATCAGAGGGTGATACATTAGACCTGTCTGATTTGTTGCAAGATAGTAACGTCTCAAACCAAATCGACGGATTGGCTGTGGGTAATACAGGTTCAGAGCACCTACAGATCAATATTAGAGATACTTCGGGTAATGTTGTCCAAGAGTTAGAGTTGGTTGATGTTTCTGTGTTTAATAGTATTGCGGCTCAAACTACATTGAATCAATTGATTGATAATGGACATGTTTTCGTCGATTAGGTTTGAAAAAGGGTTTGGTTGAAGTTTAAGTGAGTGCTTTTTAGCTGTATCCTACAGGGTAATCATACTTGTTAGTTTTGGAATGTAATTCATGTCAGGCAGCCTTTTTATTGTTGCAGCACCCTCTGGTGCTGGGAAAACGAGTCTTGTTAATGCACTAGTTGCGGGTCAAGCAGATATTGCTTTATCAGTCTCTCACACGACACGCCAAGCGCGGGATGGAGAGAGAGAGGGCAAAGATTATTTCTTTGTCAAACAAGAACAATTTTCAGCTATGCAGGGTGAAGGGGCTTTTTTAGAGTCCGCAACGGTGTTTGATCATTCTTACGGCACGTCTTCGGATGCCGTGTTTGATCAGTTAAAGGCTGGTATTGATGTCATTCTTGAAATCGATTGGCAAGGCGCTGAACAAGTGCGTCGGAATTATCCTGATAGTACGAGTGTCTTTATATTACCGCCTTCGAAATTGGCATTAGAGCAGAGACTTCGTGGTCGGGGCCAAGATGATGACGCTGTGATTGCGCGACGAATGCGCGATGCTGAAAATGAAATTTCGCATTATATTGAGTTTGATTATTTGATTGTAAATGATAATTTTGATGTGGCATTGTCGCAGTTAGTTGCGATTATTTCCGCAAGACGACATTCAATGGCGATCCAGAAAGAGCTGCAGGCGCCACTATTAAAGACATTGCTAGCTTAAGTAGGCTATTTTTCGTACACTAGTTGGTTTTGATTTCGGGGAAGCATAATGGCTCGTACTACTGTAGAAGATTGTTTAGAAAATGTTGATAACCGTTTTCAACTGGTTTTAATCGCTGCACGACGTGCACGTGAATTATCGAACGGTGCTGATCCTTTGGTTGAACGTGATAATGATAAGGATACAGTGATTGCCTTACGTGAAATTGCTGAAGGTCTAATCGATGCTAGTATTTTAGAGAAGAAGGTTAAACCAGAACCTGTTGAAGTAGCGCTTACAGGTGAACAGCTTATTCCTATTGTAGAGTAATGTTGTGAATGCAAAACCGACGGTTGATTCTGAATTAGAGCTCATCCATGATGCTGAGCCTAAACTCACAATTGATGATTTGTGTTTTGCTGCAACCAATTATTTAGAAAGTCGCCAAGTCGATGATATTCGCAAGGCTTATCACTTTGCAGAAGAAGCTCACCAGGAACAAAAACGCCGTTCTGGCGAACCTTATATAACTCATCCTTTAGCTGTAGCGCATGTGCTCGCAATGATGCACATGGATCATGAATGTATTATGGCTGGACTACTCCATGATGTGATTGAGGATACTGAGGTGAGCCGCGAAGCCTTGGCAACAGAGTTCAGCGAAGAAGTGGCATTACTTGTTGATGGTGTCAGTAAGTTGGCAAAAGCGACATTTGAAACCAAGCAGCATGCACAGGCGGAAAGTTTAAGAAAGATGTTGTTGGCGATGTCAGAAGACATTCGCGTTATTATCGTAAAGTTAGCAGATCGATTGCATAATATGCGGACTTTGGGCCATTTGGGTCCTGAAAAACGTAGACGAATAGCTGAAGAAACCCTTGATATTTATGCGCCAATTGCACAGCGTTTGGGTATGAATGTGATGCGGTGTGAACTGGAAAACTTGGGTTTTCATGTGCTCTATCCCTTGCGGTACCGGGTACTAGCAGATGTTGTGCGCAAAGCACGAGGCAACCGAAAAGAGATTGTGGGTCAGATTACTGATTCGATCCAGCACCGGATGGAGCAAGAAGGCTTAACAGCGGATATTCAAGGCCGCGAGAAGAACCTTTACAGTTTGTATAAGAAAATGGTGAGTAAGAAATTATCATTTTCGGAAGTGATGGATGTGTATGCTTTTCGGGTTGTTGTTGATGATGTCGATTCCTGTTATCGGATGTTAGGTGTTGTCCATAATTTGTATAAGCCCGTACAAAACAAATTTAAAGACTATATTGCAATCCCTAAAGCCAATGGCTATCAGTCTCTTCATACCGTACTTTTTGGGCCGTATGGCGTCCCAGTTGAAGTACAAATCCGTTCACGCGATATGGATCAGATGGCAGAAGCGGGTGTCGCAGCGCACTGGCTCTATAAAGCCGGTAAAAATGAAAGTGGCAATTTAGCACACCGTCTTGCGAGACAGTGGCTACATGGACTTTTGGAAATGCAGAAGGATTCTGGCGACTCTATTGAGTTTTTAGAAAACTTGCGTATCGATTTATTCCCTGAAGAAATTTATGTCTTCACGCCAACGGGCAAGATAATGACATTGCCTCGGGGAGCAACAGCTGTCGACTTTGCTTATGCTGTACACACTGATGTGGGTAATCATTGTGTTGCTGCAAAGGTCGGACGCCATCTAGTACCACTGAGCACTCAGTTGGAGACGGGCCAGTCTGTCGAAATTATTACTACGGGTTCTTCACACCCTAATGCCTCATGGCTTAATTTTGTTTCGACGGCGAAGGCGCGGACTAATATTCGCCATTACTTGAAACAGTTACGAAATGATGAAGCTGCTCTGCTTGGCCGGCATATGTTAATGAAGAATTTACAGGCTTTTTCGAGCAGTATTGATGCCTTATCGGAGCAGCGTATTGAAGAGGTAGTGGCGAAATTTGAAGCCGAGACGTTCGAGCAATTACTCGAAGAAATTGGTTTAGGTGATCGTTCGGTGTTGCTTGTGGCTCAAAAATTGATTCATGCTGATGACGATGCGAATAAAATGACTCAGCAACCTTTAATGATAGCTGGAACGGAAGGTATGGTGGTGAGTTTTGCTCGTTGTTGTCACCCGATTCCTGGTGATCTCATTCATGGTTTTATTAGTGCTGGCCGGGGCATTGTTGTACACCAAGATAATTGCAAAACAACGTTGAACCTGCGTGGACAAAGTGATAAATGGCTAGATGTCGTCTGGGCCCCAGATATTAAACGAGAGTTTTCAGTTGAGATATTAGTCCATGTCAAGAACCAACGTGGCGTGTTAGCAACGATTGCATCGGCAGTGTCTGAGAATAATTCGAATATTGAAAACGTGATTGTTGATGAGCGAGATAGCGAATATAGCGATCTGCGTTTGACGATCGGAGTATTAGATAGAAAACATTTAGCCAATGTAATTCGTCGTTTGAGACGGATTGAGATGGTTGAGCGTATTACGCGACTAAGGCAGTAGTTAACTTTTTGGAGAATAGATAAGATGGCACGTGAGATCATTCACACAGATAAAGCACCGCAAGCAATTGGCACTTATTCACAAGCCGTTAAACTGGGTGATGTTGTGTATCTATCAGGTCAGATTCCACTAGTACCCGAAACGATGGAGGTGGTTGATGGAGATTTTTCTGTGCAAGTACGTCGTGTATTCGATAACTTATCGGCTGTTGCAGAAGCCGCTGGTGGACAATTGCAAGATATTGTTAAGCTGAATATTTTCTTAACAGATTTGAGCTATTTTGCGACAGTGAATGAGATTATGGCTGAATATTTCACTCAGCCTTACCCAGCGCGTGCGGCCATTGGCGTGGCATCTTTACCTAAAGATGTACCGGTAGAGATGGATGGTGTGATGCATATTGATGCGTAACACGTTGTAAGACGTCATCATTGGCGGTCAATGAAGGGAATGTACTATTTGGACCGGTTACCGATTTAAAAGGGGTCGGTAACAAGGTTGCCGAACGCTTACAAAAGCTCGGTATTGTGCAGATACAAGATTTACTATTTCATCTACCATTACGTTATCAAGATCGGACCCGGCTCTTGCCGTTGGGGAGCCTCAAGTCGCAACAAGAAGCGCTTATCGAAGGGACGGTTAGATTAAGCCAGGTTAAGTTCGGCCGTCGCCGTTCATTATTGTGTTACATCGATGATGGTTCTGGGTCGCTGGTATTACGATTTTTTCATTTTTCTAAGACACAGCAGCAGCAGCTAACCGAAGGTGTGCGAGTACGCTGTTTTGGCGAGATTCGTAATGGTCCATCCTCACTCGAGATGGTCCATCCTGAATATCAAATTATTCCTGCTGATACTGTTGTGCCTGTTGAGGCGGATTTAACGCCAATTTATCCAACAACGGAAGGGCTACATCAACTGAGTTTTCGCAAGTTAATAAAGCAGGCTTTAGCGTGTTTGAATGATACTGCGTTATTGCCTGAATTATTGCCACGACAAGCACGCTGCCATGCTGTTGCTGATACTTCTTTAGTTGAAGCACTGCGTTTTGTTCACGAGCCGGCCCTCGATGTGAATGTACAGCTACTACTAGATCGACGTCATCCTGCACAACGACGTTTAGCCTATGAAGAACTTCTGGCTCAGCATTTGACATTACGTAAAGTCCGACTGCAAATGCAACAACATCAGGCCCCTAGTTTGAGGTCAAATGGGGAACAAAGACAGGCATTATTATCTGCATTACCTTTTTCCTTAACAGGTGCTCAAAACAGCGTATTTCAGACAATTTTGAGTGATATTAACGCCGCAGTACCGATGCAAAGGTTGGTACAAGGTGATGTGGGTTCAGGTAAGACGGTTGTTGCGGCATTAGCTATTATAGAGGCTGTTACTGCTGGTTATCAGGCGGTCATGATGGCGCCAACTGAATTATTAGCCGAACAACACTTTAAGACCTTTTCGAGCTGGTTAAACCCGTTAGGAATTCATGTAGGCTGGTGTGTTGGTAAGCAAAAAGTGTCTGAGAGAAAAGCCGTGTTAGCGGACTTAGCGGATGGCACTATCCAAGTTGTTATTGGCACGCATGCTTTGTTTCAGGATGAAGTGGTATTTGACCGATTAGGGTTGGTAGTGATTGATGAACAGCATCGTTTTGGTGTGCACCAGCGCTTAGCGTTACGGGATAAAGGTAGGAAGGCCGGTATATTTCCGCATCAGCTGGTGATGACAGCAACACCCATTCCTCGGACATTGGCAATGACGGCCTATGCGGATTTAAATGTGTCGGTGATCGATGAACTACCACCGGGTAGGACACCGGTTACAACTGTCGTGATACCAGAAACTCGGCGTAATGACATTATTGAACGGGTACATTTGGCTTGTCAGGAAAAGCGACAAGTGTATTGGGTGTGCACTTTGGTTGAGGAGTCTGAACATTTACAGTGTCAGGCTGCAGAAGAGGCGGTGACAGAGTTACAAGCTGCATTACCTGATTTACGAATAGCGTTAATTCATGGCCGGATGAAATCAGCTGAAAAAGAACAGGTCATGAGCCATTTTAAGGCTGGTAATGT
>JABGUA010000178.1 GCA_018646825.1 Piscirickettsiaceae bacterium | reverse complement strand
CTATTACTCGATGGGAAGATCTTGTCAGCTATTCCCATCATCGCTTTGCAATGGTTATATATTAACCGGCCCCAGTTACGGCAAGACTGGCAATCACCGAGCTAGACTTGTTGTTTATTAACCTGATAGTTTACTGTGAGGCTATGACTTTCACCTTCCGCTAAAGTAACAATATCATGCAGTGCATTGGCTGTTTCTATGCAAATAAATGATTGGTAATCGCTATTAGGTAAATCCTTGAACGGTTTTATTGTCTCAGGGCCGGGGTTCCAGACAACGGTTGTATTACTGCCCTGCCCACTAATAACAATATCTCTGCCATAGTTTTTATCACACAAGGTTATTGTTTTTGGCACATCAGTATAAACGCGATCAATTTCACCCTGAACAGTGATGTTTCCGTGTTGCTTGCACGCTGAAAAAGCCGTCAATTTATTCAAATACGCGACATTATCAAGTCCTTGAATCTCAATTTCTTCAATATCACTCACATTAAAATAGGTATGAAAGGCTTGATTTATTGTAACGGGCTTTTTGCTGATGTTCTTCGTTGTTAATTTTATCGTTAAGGCCTCTCCAACAACAATATCCAACACTAATTCAAATGGGTGGGGCCAAACTGCTAAGCTATTATCGGTGTGATTCAAACCAAGCTGAATAGTCGTATCTCCATTCGCCTCTTCGCCTGTTGCTAAAACTACCCACTGTACATTGCGCGCAAAGCCATGGGCTGGTCTTCCATACCCTGACTTATCATCAGCAAACCATGGCCAGCAGATGGGTATTCCGCCACGTATTGCTTTACCTTCACCAAAAACAGCCAACTCACTTAAATAGAAAACATCTTCTGTTTCATCTTTCGGTAAATAAGACACAATATGTGCACCATAGGTTGAAATAACCATTTTTGCATATTGATTCTCAATCACAGCCATCACAATGCCTGAGGCATTTGTTTCGAAATGTAATTGATCTTGAATCGCAAATTCAGTATTGAGTACTTTATGTGTTGGCATATTTTTTCTGTGTTGACTAGGTATGATCTAAAAGGCAGGCGTTAGCCTGCCCTTTTTGCAAGTTATCTATCAGCCTTAGTGCTGATGTCCGCCTTCGCCATGGACATGTCCATGCTCTAGCTCTTCTGCCGTTGCTTCGCGTACTTCACGAATTGTGACATCAAAGTTTAAATGAACGCCCGCTAATGGGTGGTTACCATCCACTGTCACTATTTCATCTGTTACTTCTACAACCGTGACTAAAACAGGCCCCTGATCGGTTTCAGATTGAAACTGCATACCGGCCTCAATGTTTTCGACACCACCAAAAAGCTCTTTAGGCACTTCTTGTTTCATGTCTTCATGACGCTCGCCATAGGCTTTCGCGGGTTCAATACTTGCCTGTACGTCTGCGCCAGCTTCTTTGCCTTCTAATGCTTCTTCAAGCCCTTCTACGATATTGCCAGCACCATGCAAGTAAGCTAACGGCCCAGCACCTTCTGAACTATCAATAACTTCACCGGCATTGTCTTTCAATGTGTAATCAATCACTACGACTGCGTTTTGTGCGACTTTCATTTTTATTCCTTACATTTTATTTGGATAATGGCCGCAGTAGCATCACTACAGCTTCGAGATTGGGCACCGACCATTCAGTATTTTCGCCGATTATAGCGCTATTTTCTGGTACTCTGGTTTTTTCGAAAGCCATCTCGGAACACATGTGGCTTATAAAAATGCGATATTTTATCATAACCTGTACCTGCTATTACACCTGAAACTCATGCCGCAACTAATTTTATTTAATAAACCCTATGATGTACTCAGTCAGTTTACTGATGGTGAAGGCAGGCAAACATTAAAAGATTTTATTACTCTTGATGGTGTTTACCCTGCAGGTCGTCTAGATCGTGATAGTGAAGGTCTTTTATTACTGACTGACTCAGGCCCTTTACAGCACAAAATTAGTGATCCTAAACACAAGTTAGCTAAAACTTATTGGGTGCAAGTTGAGCATATTCCTAATGAACAATCATTGGGCCAATTACGCCAAGGGCTGCAACTCAAAGATGGTTTAACGCAACCTGCTGAAGTACGGTTAATCTCTCCTCCCACTTTATGG
>JABGUA010000230.1 GCA_018646825.1 Piscirickettsiaceae bacterium | reverse complement strand
GCTGTGGCGCTCAAACCAGGTGAAGAGGCCGAAGCAAAAGCACAAGCCTTATTGCCTGAGCAATTGTTAAGCGCGACTCAATTGTCAGTTCATCGAGATCAACGCAATAAAGTCTGGAGTATCCAAGATCCATTTGATGAAGATGGCACTGTTGTAGTAAAAGAAAACCGAGCGCGAGGGATTAAGAAGTTCACTTATCGGTTTAAAGCAAGCAAAGGTCAACGCCATTGGGATAATGCGTGGGAAATGCTCCGTCGCGGTGTTAAAAGCCCGATGCCAATCGCGTATTACGAGCAAACAGAAGACAGTGGTATTACCCATAATTATTATGTTTGTGAATATGTTGATGCTGCTTTCTCTGTACGCCAAGCCTTTACGGCTTTTGGTGAAGGAGAGGAGAGTTTCAAAGGTTTTAGCAAAGAAAAAATTATCAAAGCAGTCGCAAAGTACAGTTGTAATATGCATGATGAAAAGATCATTCATCATGACCTGACGGGGGGGAATTTATTAGTTACAACCGAAAACGATGAAATTAATATCACAGCAATTGATATTGGCCGGGCTACGATTTATCCAAAACAGCATGTGACAGAACAACAGCGCCTATTGGATATTATGCGATGCTGCTATAAATTAAATTGGCCTAACCGTGAATTATTCATGGACTATTATTACGAAGCTTACGGACGTAAGTTTGCCAAGCGTTGGAAGACGTCGCTGAGTTATTATGATTGGAAATTAAGAACGAAAAAAAAGCTCAAACGATTGTTAAAAGGCAAATGGAGAAAAGTGAAATAGGATTGTAGAGTAAGAAAATATTTTAAGGCCAAGATGAACTGGAGTGGAGCTAAATTAAAATTTCCAGAACTTCGTTGTAAGAAAAATTTATTTAAAGTTTTGATTAGAAATGCAAAAAGGAGTTTAAAAAGTGAGGGATCACAGTATTGATATTCTTCGGTCCATCGGGCTGTTGATGATTATTCTTGCCCATGTTGGGCCGCCCGGGCTAGTGTTCCAGTTACGGAACTTTGACGTACCATTGATGGTTTTGATATCAGGTATGGCTTTCGGGCTTAGGTATAAGAGTAATAGTCAAGAAAGGTATCGAACATATATCTGGAAAAGGATAAAAAGGCTGGTTTTCCCCGTTTGGATTTTTTTAACAGTCTATTTTTTATGCCAAAGAATTTTTATTACGATGCCGAATCTATCTAGTGTATTAAATTCTTATCTTTTCATGGGAGGTGTAGGGTACTTTTGGATAATAAAAGTATTTATACTTGTAGCATTAGTTTCACCCATATTATACCGGTATCACAAGAGGACGGACTCAAATAGGCATTATTTTATAGTCTGGGTCTTTTTCCTTCTTAGTTATGAGCTTTTACGCTATCTCACGTTGCCTTATATAGGCGATGGTATTGGTGAGAATATTTCCCAATTGACGCATTACATTATTCCTTATTCAGCCATATTTGCTATCGGTTTAAGGCTGCCAAGTCTTCAGACGAAAGCCATCTTAATAATGATTGTAGTTAGCTTTGGTACCTTCTGTTCAATAGCCGTAGTCTTGTGGTCAGGTTCTGGTGGATTTGTGCCTACACAAGCATTCAAATATCCGCCATCAATATATTACTTCTCATATGCCCTTTTTGTAACGAGTATATTATGGGCTTATAGAGGATGGTTAGAAGATTTTATAACCATGGCAAAGATAAAAAAACCAATTCTGTCTATAGGTCAAAATTCAATTTGGATGTATCTTTGGCATATTCCTTTGGTCGGATTAGTCAGCGGTAATTTTATAATAAAATACTTAATTGTAGTGTTTACATCATTTGCCTTGACTATGATGCAAGTTAGGGTTGTTAGCAGCTTAAGTTCAAGGAAGAGTTTAAGTATAAGAACTCAGAAAAATATGAAAATTTTATTTACGGGTTAAAATTGTTAGTATCTTTAAGTTAAGGCTTGAATCACTTTCTGCACATTATTACGTAAATGAGCAGGCGTAATGGTACCGACAATCACACTTGCTATGGCGCGGTTTTGATAAATAAAATCAAAGCTCGCTTGTACAGGGTCCATATCGTTGGTCGAATCAACCAAGTGGCCACTGCCCAACGCTTTTTTAATAAAAATGGCCTTATGCGAAACAGCTGCTTGTTCAATTACGGCCTGTTCATCTTGATAAGCAAGGTTATGCATCACCATCGCAATATCAGCCTGTTGCAGCGTTAATAAGCCACCTTTCACCGTTTTAGTCGACATACCTGTGGCTCGGATTAGGCCTTTTTGTTTTAAGTCATTTAAAACATCTAACGCACCATACTGTTCGATAATGGTTTCGTCCTGACCATCCGAATGAATTAGCACGATATCTAACACATCCCTTTTTAGGTTTTTCAGACTGGCTTCTACACTTTGTTTGATAAATTCAGGGGTGAAGTTATAGTCTGACGCCGCCGTATAAGGATTAAAGGTTTCACCGACCTTAGTGGCAATAACCCAATCGTGATTAAGTTTAGGCAGGAGTTCACCTAATCGTTGTTCGCTATTGCCGTAAGCTGGTGCAGTATCAATTAAATTCAGGCCTAGCTCCCAAGCTTGCTCGAGTAAAGTAAGTGCTTGTTGGTCATCAGGAATTTTAAACACAGCAGGGTATTTAACACCGGTGTTACGGCCAAACTTGACAGTACCAAGGCCAAGTGGCGAAACAGAGAGGCCTGTCTCTGCAATGTTATGGCGTTGCGACAAAAACGGACTCATTTAAAATCCTGATCCCAAAGAGGCTGGCCAAATGGCGCTGGTTCTAATTGATTTTGTTCACTATGTTGGTGTTTTCTTAGACCTT
>JABGUA010000018.1 GCA_018646825.1 Piscirickettsiaceae bacterium | reverse complement strand
CCCACAAATGCAATACAGCAATACCGACTAAGGAAAAGGCTGCAGTTGCCCAAAAAATGCCTGATAAGCCAATCCAGTTTTCTAGTGCGGCCCCCGTTGCTAAGGCGACAGAAAAAGACAGGCCGATACTAATCCCAATACTAGCCATTGCTTTGGTACGATGCTCGTCGCGTGTCAAGTCTGCGGTTAAAGCCATGACAGCAGCGGAGATAGCACCGCTACCTTGTAATAGACGACCAAGGATGACCATCTGAATACTGTCTGCCGTTGCGGCGACGACACTACCCGCAGCAAACAATAATAAACCGGCAGTGATAACGCGTTTTCGGCCAATCTTGTCTGACAGCATACCGAAAGGAATTTGGAATAAAGCTTGGGTTAAGCCATATGCGCCAATAGCCAAACCAATGAGTAAAGGTGTTGAGCCAGAGTATTGTTCAGCAGCTAAGGAAAATACTGGCAAAATCATGAATAAGCCCAGCATACGGAGCGCAAAAATACTGGCTAGGCCAGAAATACTTCGCTTCTCGAGTGAGGTCATGCTTGAGGTTGTGTTTTGGTTTTGCGTCATTGTAGTGAGTAAGGGTATATTCATCCGTTTGGCCTTATTCTATACGGAAGCTTAATGAAAAGCATAAGTATTCGCGGCGCACGTACGCATAACTTGAAAAATATTGATTTAGATTTACCGCGTGATGCCTTAATTGTGATCACAGGGCTATCGGGGTCAGGAAAGTCATCTCTGGCATTTGACACGCTATACGCTGAAGGTCAACGACGTTATGTCGAGTCCCTCTCTGCATATGCGCGCCAATTTCTATCGATAATGGAGAAGCCTGATGTGGACCATATCGAAGGCTTATCCCCAGCGATATCAATTGAACAAAAATCAACCTCACACAATCCGCGCTCAACAGTCGGGACGATCACAGAAATATATGATTATTTACGGTTGCTTTTTGCCCGAGCAGGAGAACCACGTTGTCCGACACATGATCAGCCTTTAGCCGCCCAAACAGTTAGCCAAATGGTCGATGCGGTACTGGCAATGCAAGAGGGTGAGCGCATGATGCTACTTGCACCGGTTGTACAAGATCGTAAAGGTGAACACAAAGATGTATTGGAAAATCTAAGAGCACAAGGCTTTGTAAGAGCACGTGTGAATGGTGAAGTTATTGAATTAGAGTCACCACCAGAATTAGAATTGCGGAAAAAGCATACGATTGAAGCGGTGGTTGACCGTTTTAAAATTAGACCTGATCTGCAACAGCGATTAGCAGAATCCTTCGAGACGGCTTTGAAGATGGCTGATGGTATTGCACGCGTAGCCTCATTAGATGATGACAGTAATGCAACATTATTCTCTTCTCATTTTTCTTGCCCGACATGTGGTTATTCCATTCCCGAATTAGAACCCAGAATGTTTTCGTTTAACAATCCGGCTGGTGCTTGTGGCACCTGTGATGGGCTAGGCGTAAAGCAATTTGTTGATCCAGAACGGATTGTTGCTCACCCAGAGCTCAGTTTATCTGCTGGTGCAGTAAGAGGCTGGGATCGTCGTAACGCTTATTATTATCAACTGATGAAATCGTTAGCAACACATTATGATTTTGACTTGGATACGCCTTTTGAAAACCTGTCTGAAGATCTTAAAAAGGTCGTGCTATATGGTAGTGGTCGAACAAAAATTGATTTCAATTACCTCAGTGATCGGGGTAAAAGTGTTAAGCGAAGTCATAATTTCGAAGGTGTCATCCCGAATATGCAGCGGCGTTACCATGAGACAGAATCAAACAGTGTCCGTGAAGATCTGGCGAAATATCATACGATTAGAGCCTGTCCTGACTGTGATGGCGCAAGATTAAATGAAGGTTCACGCCACGTTTTTGTAGAACAAACGAATTTACCCGAGGTGACTGAGATGCCGGTGGGTGAAGTGAAAGACTTCTTTGATAAATTAGTTTTGCCTGGCAAGCGCGGAGAAATCGCCTCAAAAATTGTCTCAGAGATTGGAGAGAGGCTGACTTTTTTAGTTAATGTTGGGTTAGATTATTTAACGTTAGCGAGAAGTGCAGATACGTTAT
>JABGUA010000080.1 GCA_018646825.1 Piscirickettsiaceae bacterium | reverse complement strand
TTGTGGTAGCCGTTCGATAAAGTCACAAGCATGCGCCGCTTTTGCTGCTTCGATAATACGCTCGTTTGGGATGTGTTCTTGGTGACCATAGGCAATATTATTGGCAACTGTATCGTTAAATAAAATAACTTGTTGATTGACCAAAGAGAGGTGTTGACGCAGGTTGCTGAGTCTAAGTTCATTAATATCAATTCCGTCGATACTGATGGAACCGCTGTTGACTTGGTAAAAGCGGGCTAACAGGCTGACCAATGTTGTTTTACCACTACCGGAATGACCAACGAAAGCGACTGTTTGCCCCGGTTTTACATGGAGTGAAATATTATTGAGTACAACCCCTTTGTCAGCGTCGTAGCTGAAATTGACATTGCGGTATTCAATTTCACCTTTTGCATGGGCGATGGCCTTGGTGCCACTATCTAGTTCAGGTTGTTGATCGAGTAGTGTGAAGACACTTTGTGATGCTGCTATGCCGGCTTGAAGTTTTGAGTTGACTTTCGTTAAGCGTTTTAACGGCGTCAGAATCATGAACATGGCAGTGACAAAGGAGATAAAACTGCCGACACTGATTTGTTCAAGCATTTCTGGAACTGTGGCTAAATGAATAACAATGGCCAGGCCCAATACAGTAATAAGCTGAATTAAGGGTTGACTGATAGCCTCTGTGGCAATTTTTTTCATCCGCTGTTGGCGATTTTGTTTGTTTACTTTTTCAAAGCGTTCATTCTCGTAAGCTTGGCTGCCAAATGTCTTGACTTCACGTTGTCCATCAATAATTTCATTACAAATATGGCCGACGTCGCCCATGGAGTCTTGGATGTTTTTGCTGATATTACGAAAGCGCGTACTGATTTTATAAACGATATAACCAATGATAGGGACGGTGGTCAGGATGATTAACGATAGATAACCGTTGAGATAAATCATCCAAGCGAGTAGTCCCAGAATGGTTAACGAGTCCCTGACGATGGTCAGAATGGCGTCTGTCGCTGCATTGGCGACTTGCTCAACGTCATAGAGGACTTTTGACATGAGCTGACCTGAAGTGCTTTGGTCATAGAACCGTGCCGGTAATGTGACCATGCGTTCAAACATTTCGGTTCTGAGGTTTTTGATCACATTGCGCGCAATCCAACCGAGCCCATATGACGTGAAAAAGCTGGCAATACCACGGATGATAAATAGACCAATTAAGCCAATGGGTAGCCATTTTATGACCTCAGGGTCACGATCTACAAAGCTGCCATCAAGTAATGGTTTCATCATAGCTGCTAACCCTGTCTCGGTGGCAGCAAAGACCGCCATAGCGAGGATGGCTGCAGAAAAAACAAGCCAGTAAGGTTTGACGTAAGTTAATAGGCGACGGTATAGCTCACTCGCCGTCATATCGGATTCAGCTTGATTCATTTTGGTTTGCTAGTCTTTTGGCGTGTAGCCAGTGTTAATCGTGTATAACCGAGTTGCTGAGCGACGTCCATTGCACTCACAATATGCTGATAATCAGTATCGGCATCGGCACTGATAATAATGTGAGGGTCTTGTGTGTCACCAACGGCTTTTTTTAGTTGGCCTTCAAGTTGTGTGTTATCGGGTTTTAATAGCGTGACTTCATCAATGATGAATTGGCCTTCGGCATTGATAACAATATCGATGGGGGCTTGTCTCTCAGTTAGGGTTTGTCCGGTCGCTTCTGGTAAATCTACTTTGAGCGAGCTCTCGCGGATAAAGCTGGTTGAAACCATGAAGAATAAAAGTAGCAAAAAGACAACGTCAATCATTGGGGTGAGATTAACATCGGGCTCCTCTGGTTTACTGGGCGATAATTTCACTCTCTTAATTCCTTGTCGGGATCAAAGTTTCTTTCACCATGTAAAATTTCAATAAGTTTCATTGCTTGTTGTTCCATATCGACGACGAGCAAATTAACCTTTCCGCGAAAGTAGCGATAGAAAATGAGCGTCGGAATGGCGACAACTAGGCCGGTGGCTGTTGTGATAAGCGCTTCTGAAATACCCCCTGCAAGTGTTTCAGGATTGCCGACACCTTCAGTTGTGATAACTGCAAAGACTTTAATCATACCAATGACGGTCCCTAGCAAGCCTAGTAAGGGTGCAATTGCTGCGATAGTACCTAATGTATTGAGGTTCTTTTCTAATGACAGCGTAACGTGACGGCCGACATCTTCTATGCTTTCTTTGGTGATTTCCCTTGGAGCATCACGGTTGATTAGCCCGGAAGCTAAGATTTGGCCGAGAGGAGAATTGTCTTGTAATGCGCGAATACGGCTTTCATCGATTTGTTGATAACGTAGCCATTGCCATATTTGAGTGACTAATTCTGGCGGAGATATATGTTTCGTTTGTAAGCTCCAAAAACGTTCGGTAATGATGCCGATAGCAATAATGGAGCAGAGGAATAAAGGTAGCATCAACCACCCACCCGCTGTAAAAAGCTCTAACATCGTGTTGTGCTCTCATCTTAGGATTAAAACAAGTGACATAATACGTGAAAAATGGATCAGTCTGTAGGGACAGTGGTCCAAATTCTTTTACCTTGCTGTCGCCAGGTGGTTATTTTGGGTTTTTGACGCGGTTGAAAGTGGACTGATATTGCCCCTGACTTGGCGGTAGAATATATTTCTGAACCCTTCTCACTATAGCGCTTTAACACCACTTTATTCGGAAAGTGATAACGATTTAGATAACCTGCAGGGAATAAGACTATTTTGGGCATAACTGCGTTGATAAAAGCCTGTGTTGAGGATGTTTTACTCCCAGGATGTGGTGCGATTAGGACTGTAGAGGCTAATTTTTTAGGATAGTGTTGAATGAGTTTTTGTTCTGACCGTTTTTCAATGTCGCCGGTTAGGAGAACGCTATGTTCTTGATTACTCACTTTGAGTACACAAGATAAATTGTTATCGCTGCCGGTTTGATTATCCCTGGGGTTTAACAATTCGAAGTGGATATTATCCCAGTACCAAGTGTGACCAGCGAGGCACTGTTCTGCATTTGGTAATGCGTTAACTTGGCTGGTTAATATTGTTGTTGCCGCTATTTCTGAGAGGAGGCTTTTTGCCCCGCCTACATGGTCATTGTCGCTGTGGCTGATAATCAGAGTATCGATGTGACCTACGCCCTTTTTTTTAAGAAACGGAACCAGAACGACTTCACCGGCATTGAATTTCTCACTGAACTTGGCTCCGGTATCAAAAACCAATGTGTGATGTTGAGTTTGAATAACCGCGGATAGACCTTGTCCAACATCCAGTAAAGTAAGGTTGAATTCGTCATGCTTAATCGGATTGTTAGATGGAAGGAAGAGTGGTAAAAAGCCTAAAACAGCGAAATTCTTTCCTGGTATGCCTTTTGGGAGTAGTAATAAGCTGGTTGCGAGAATGAGTGAGATCAAAGCTAATGGGGATGGCAGTGTTATGTCCCAGTTTGTATAGGGCAATACGGCGAGCGTTGATAGGCCCTCGATGAGTACTTGAAATAATTTATCAATCAGAGAAAACCCAATATGACTAGCCATGGGCCATAGTAATGATAGGACTGATGCTAATAACAGCAATGGCACGATGACTAGACTGACGAATGGGACGGCAAAAATATTCGCGATGGGTGCGATAAGTGATGTCTGTGAAAAGAAAAGTAATAGTAGTGGTGTTAAGCCAAAGGCAATGAAGACATGTACTCTTGCCCATTGGAATTTCGGAGTGGGAAAGCGGTGCTGGCTGATAAAAAGAATGATGGTGACAGCAAAAAAAGAGAGCCAAAAACCGGGAGAGATAACGGCGATAGGATCGATGATTAAGATGATGAGTGCTGCAATTGCTAGTAATTGGCTGTTTGGAATGGTCTTTCGGATGATTAGCGCAATCATGAATACGAAGACCATGATGAATGCACGTTGAGTTGGAATGGAAAAGCCAGCTAATGCCCCATATATAAAGGCTAAGCTGGTGGCGCCAATCGCACCGACTTGTTTGGCGGGTAGCCATATTAAATGATTGGAGCGGATTGACCAAAGTAGGCTAAATAAATAAAACCCAATTGTGGCTGCTAAGCCTATATGTAGGCCAGAAATTGCCAGTAGGTGACTGGTGCCAGACTGTCTTAATGCCTGCCATTGTTCGTGCGTTATATTGTGTTTAATGCCAACAAGCAGACCTTGTATTAAGCCAACATTTTCGCTGCTGGGAAGGTGTTGCTTTATTTTGTGGGCAAGTGTTTGACGGAATGCGTTTAGGTGCCAAGGATTGGGATCAGCGAGTTTAATATTGTTATCAGACTTTTTGACATACCCAGTTGCACCGATATCGTGTTGAAATAACCAGCCTTCATAGTCAAAACCACCCGGGTTCATCATGCCAAAAGGCGGTTTTAGTTTGACGTTAAGTTGCCATTTCTGGCCAGCGCTGAGTTCTTTCGGGTAAGGCCTATACCAAGACAAACGTAATTTATGAGGTAGATTAAGCGCTTCATTATCTTTGGGAATGAAATCAAAGAGAACGGTACGGCTTTGAGCCTCAGGGACAGAACCAATGGTTCCTATCACTGTGAGATTTTATTATAGTGCTCCGGCCCGAGCTGGTTTCCGAGTATGTTTTGACATTGCCAAATTGTCCACAAGGCCGCTGTCAAAGTGATTGCTAAATAGCGGGTTGGTGTAAATAGAAATAAAAAAATGTTAAGTAGTGCCAACCAAAACCAGTTGATTACTGGTAATGTGGGCATAAGTAAGATGAGAATGCACCCTGTTGCAAAGGCAATAGCAGTTTTAATCATATATCCCTATAATGACGCCGACTTAATGATGAAAATGAGACTTCATGCCTCGTAGATTTTTAAAACGTATCATGCCTGATCATCGCTCTATGCGCGAGCATCCGCATCTGCAGCGTTTTGGGCAACGTTTAGCTGAACCGAAGTTATGGCACCTTAATAGGCGTTCCATTGCTTTTGGTCTTGCCGTTGGTTTATTTGTCGGTTTCATGCCAATTTTAGGCCAGATGTTTGTCGCTGCTGCTTTGGCTATTTTGGTGAGAGTCAATTTACCAATTGCCGTTATGGCAGTCTGGATTACCAATCCCATTACGATCGCGCCGATTTATTTCTTTTCTTACCAGGTGGGTGCTTATATCTTGGAGCTACCTGTCAGCGACCAAGCTTTTACAATGTCTTGGGATTGGTTTGCGACCGAGTTTATTGCGATTTGGCAGCCGTTATTATTAGGGTGTTTTTTGTTGGGAACAATAGCGGCTATTTTGGCTATTCTATTGGTTCGCTTATGTTGGCGCATTATGGTTTTGCGAAGTTGGGCTAAGCGGCAGCAAACTAAAAACGACTGAGCTTATTCTTGATTTTTTAAATGGCCATCTCTTAATGTCAACACTTGGCTCATTTGGGCTGCTAGCCCAGTATCATGTGTGACGATGACCAGCGCAGTGCCGAATGTATCATTAAGCTCTAAAATCAGATCAAAAATCCCTTGGGCAGTCCGTTGATCTAAGTTTCCTGTTGGTTCATCTGCTAGTAAACAATCTGGTTCGGTGATTAACGCGCGGGCTAAGGCGGCACGTTGGCGTTCGCCTCCAGATAGCTCACTAGGCTTGTGAATGAGCCGGTGGTTGAGGCCAACTTTGTTGAGTAATTGTTCTGCTTGGTGTTTGGCTTGTTTGGGTTCCATGCCTCCAATGACTAAGGGTATAGCAACGTTTTCTAATGCACTGAATTCAGGCAGTAGATGGTGAAACTGATAGACAAAGCCAAGACTTTGGTTTCTCAATTTGCTTAAGGCTTTTACGGAGAGTTTATTAATATCTTGGCCGTGTAAATTAACGGTACCTGAGCTCGGTTGATCTAGGCCACCAAGTAGGTGTAAAAGGGTACTTTTACCAGAACCAGAACTACCGATAATCGCTAATTTATCGCCTTGATTGATGGTTAAGTTGATATCGCTTAAGACACGAGTTTTAAGCTGACCATCAATAAATTGCTTGCTTAAGTCTTGGCATTGGATGACAGGGCTAGTCATAGCGTAATGCCTCGGCTGGACGGGTTTGGGCTGCGCGCCATGAAGGGTAAAGTGTTGATAATAATGAGAGAACAAAGGCAGTGATGCCAATAACAGTGACATCATCCCAGCGTAGATCTGACGGGATGTTGCTAATGTAATAGACATCTGGAGATAGGATGTTGTAACCCAGCAAGCTTTCGACAAAGGCAATGATACTTTCGATATTTAGCGCCAAACTTACGCCACCAATAATTCCTAACAGTGTTCCGAATAACCCGATCAACACGCCTTGGACCATGAAGATAGTCATGATGTCACCCGGTGTCATGCCCAATGTCCTTAGAATGGCGATATCAGCCTGTTTATCGGTGACCATCATAATTAAGGTCGAAACGATATTGAAGGCAGCGACTGCGACAATGAGTAATAAAATGATGAACATGACCATTTTTTCAGTTTTGAGGGCGCGGAAAAAGTTGGCATGCTGAAATGTCCAGTCGACGGCACGGTAGTTCATCGGCAATGTGTTCATGATGTTGCGCGTAATAGCGGGCGCTTTAAAAACATCGTCTAATTTGAGTCTTAAACCGGTGACTTGATTGGGAATACGGAATAATTTCGCGGCATCTTCGATATTCATTAAGGCGAGGGCACTGTCGTATTCATACATGCCAATTTCAAAAACACCCACGACATCGAGTCGCTTTAACCTTGGAATGACGCCAGCTGGAGTTGGGCTGACATGCGGTGTAATTAAGGTGATTTTATCGCCGACTCTGACACCCATGGCGCGCGCAAGATCGTAACCTAGAATAACGCCAAAGCTACCTGGTTGTAGGC